>JAZGFW010000159.1:0-6863 GCA_036479895.1 Cocleimonas sp.
AACGCAGTTCCACCATCTCATCATCCGTTTCATAAGCGATAAATACGGGACAATGCCCTTGGCTTTTACTTTGATGCTGCTCTTGTTGATACTGTTGTTCTTCTTGAGATTGGGCTAACTGTGTAGGTAACAGTTCATCAAGCTTATCTAGCAAACCATTAGCTGTTTGGCTTTTATCGATATTAAGCATTAATCGACTCAGGAATTGATTACGCGCGCTTTCAATATCATGCAATTCATTGGCGTAAAATCGAACATCATTGGTTTGATAGATTGTGTTCAAGGTACCTTCGACCACTAATAACTCTTCTTTTTGCAAGAAGGGTAAAAAGGTCTCTATTTTCTCATCATAAATACGGAATTCGTAATACGCTGTTTTATCATCTAAGGTGATAACGGCCATTTTTCCTCGGTCAGTACTACGAATATTTACGCCCGAAATTAACCCTGCTAGAGTAATGGGTTTTTTCTGATAGCGTGTCCTGCCATCATCTTCTATCATGGCTTTTAAACTGCGTGAGCGTAGTTGCTTAACCTCACCTTCATAAGCATCAATGGGGTGACCTGTCAGGTACAAGCCGAGCGATATTTTTTCTAACCTTAGGCGCTCTTTTTCTTCCCACTCTTCCAATTTAGGGGTGACTTTTTCATCTTGTGTCACCATGATTGAGCCACCAAATAGATCATTTTGCCCAATATCTTCATCACGGTGTTGTTGCTGGGCGATGCGCACGATCTCGGGCAAGCCTTCGAGTAAGCTACGACGGTTTGTGCCTAATTTATCAAATGCGCCTGCTTTAATCAGTGTTTCTAAGATTCGTTTCGAAATCTTTCTCGATTTTACGCGCTGACACATTTCTGCCATTGACTTAAATGCGCCGTTGGCTTCCCGCTCTTCTATAATCTCTGCAACAGCGCTTTCTCCCGCACCTTTAATAGCACCTAAACCGAAGATTACATTACCTTCGTGTTCGCTGATAAATTTATACTCAGAGCGATTAATATCGGGCGGAACAACCTCTAATTCCATCTGCATGCAGTCATCAACAAAAATAACTACTTTCTCCGTATTATCCATATCTGCTGACAAAACTGCCGCCATAAACGCCGCTGGATAATGTGCTTTTAACCAAATAGTTTGATACGAAACTAAGGCGTACGCCGCCGAGTGGGATTTGTTAAAACCATACTCAGCAAACAACTCCATAAGGTCAAAAATTTCAGTGGCATTGCTTGCTTCAACATTATTTTTCTCTGAGCCTTCCATAAAGATGGAGCGCTGTTTGGCCATTTCTTCAGGCTTCTTTTTACCCATAGCACGACGTAGCATATCCGCCCCTCCGAGCGAGTAACCCGCTAGTACTTGAGCAATTTGCATTACTTGTTCTTGATAAACAATTACGCCGTAAGTCGGTTGCAAAATGGGCTCAAGATCAGGATGCGGGTAAGTTACTTTTTGATCACCTTTTTTACGCGCCACAAAGTCATCAACCATGCCTGACTGTAATGGGCCAGGACGATACAGTGCAACTAAGGCTATAATATCTTCAAATACATCAGGATGAAGGCGCTTGATTAGCTCCTTCATGCCATGTGACTCTAACTGGAATACTGCCGTTGTTTTTGCTGATTGTAATAGCTCAAATGACTTCTTATCATCCAGCGGAAGGTCTTCGATTCTTAAGGCCTCTTCACCCTTAGCTTCACGCTGTTTGTTAATACTTTTTACAGCCCAATCAATAATGGTAAGGTTACGCAAGCCCAAAAAATCAAACTTAACCAAGCCAACCGCTTCAACATCATCTTTATCAAATTGAGAGACAACACTACCACCGCCCTCTTCACAATACAGTGGAGTAAAATCAACTAATTCGCTAGGTGAAATTAATACACCACCTGCATGCTTACCCACGTTTCGCGTTAAACCTTCAAGCTCCAACGCTAAATCCATTAGCGTAGCAACCTCTTCATCTTCCTCATATAACGCTTTGAGGTCGGGCTCTTGCTCCATCGCCTTGGTCAGCGTCATTTTCATTTCGAAGGGAATTAGCTTGGCTATACGATCAACAAACCCATAGCCTTGACCAAGAATTCGTCCCACATCACGCACCACCGCCTTCGCCGCCATCGAACCGTAAGTTATAATTTGGGAAACTTTGTCACGACCGTAAGTGCGCGCTACATAGTCGATAACCAAGTCGCGCTTATCCATGCAGAAATCGATATCAAAGTCAGGCATGGATACACGTTCTGGGTTCAAGAATCGCTCAAACAACAAATCATATTTAAGCGGGTCAATATCTGTTATTTTTAAAGCATACGCAACCACAGAGCCTGCACCCGAACCACGACCTGGGCCGACAGGTATGTCGTTATCTTTAGACCATTGTATAAAGTCGGCTACGATCAAAAAGTAACCGGGGAAACCCATGCCATTAATAACATCAAGTTCGACTTGCAAGCGGTCATCGTATGGCTTTCTAATTTCTGCAAAGTCATCGGCGCTTGTATCAAATAATTCTTCTAAACGCTCTTCCATGCCCTTGCGGGATAAGTCGCTAAAGTATTCAGCCTCTGTCATACCCTCTGGAATTGGGAATTGTGGCAAGTAGTTTTTGCCTAAAGTAATCTCAACATTACAGCGTTTAGCAATCTCTAGGGTATTTTCAATCGCTTCAGGTATATCAGAGAATAGCTCGATCATTTCATCTGCACTGCGCAGATATTGTTGCTCGCTGTATTCTTTAGGACGCGTTTTATCCGCTAGTGTGTAGCCACGGTTAATACACACACGAGCTTCGTGCGCTTCAAAGTCTTCTGGTTTTAAAAAACGTGCATCGTTGGTAGCAACGACAGGGGTTTTGGTCTCTCCTGCTAAGGCGACTGCGGCGTGTAAATACTCATCTTCATTTTCTCTGCCTGTGCGTTGTAACTCTAAATAATAACGATCAGGAAATATTTTACGCCACTCTTCTAGCCGTGCTTTTGCTTGAGCCTCATTACCCGCTAATAAGGAATATCCGACATCCCCATCACGCCCGCCAGACAAGGCAATCACACCTTCGCTAAAGTCTTTTATCCATGTCCGTTGTACCCTCGGAACACCCAGTTTTTGCCCTTCCATATAGGCGCGTGAAACGAGTTTGGTAATATTATGATAGCCCTTGCTGTTTTGGCAAAGCAAGATCATATGATAAAGAAGTGATTCATCCTCCTCATCTTCAAGGAGTATATCTAAACCAAAAATAGGTTTTATGCCTAAGCCTCTAGCCGCACGATAAAACTTAACCAAACCAAACATATTGTTTTGGTCGGTCATGGCAACCGCAGGCATACCGCCCTCTTCGACCGCAGGCATTAATTGCTTAATACGTAGCGTACTATCGACTAAAGAAAACTCAGTATGTAAGCGGAGGTGGACAAAACTCATAGTGTTGGTTGCTTAGTTTTATTGTTTAGATTTAGTTATCAATCAAGTAGTCACTTGTTATCAAAACTAAAGCTGCAATTCTCTTTAACGGTTTCTAGCTGAGCAGGACTTCTTGGAAATTTACGGCAGTTTGGGGGACGTATGCTGTAAATGCCACAGGTATCATTACCTGAATTATCAGTCTTTAAAAAAAGACATCTAGTTGGGAGCTTACAGCAGTCTCCACAACCATTACAGGAACCGCTACGCCCTTCACTAACGGGCAAAAACGAAGTAAATGTTCTTTGTATTTTTTCAATCATTTAAAATGGTGTACTTTTAACTATCTTAAAGGACTATTAAGAAGCGAGTAAATAACTATCCATACTTTTCATACGACCTAGCATCATATCATCAAAACCTTCTGGAGAAGACTCAAGCACAGTTTGACGTGCTAACAACTTATCTGACCAGCTTTGTAAGTTGCTATAATCTTTCAGTAAATCGATATCAAGATGATCTTTGATAAATTTTGCGCGCAAAAAGAAAGGAGCAGCAGAAATATCAACCATCGAAAACTTATCTCCATTAAACCATGGATCTTGTGATTTCGCCTTCGACAAGCCCGCTAAGTTTTTTTCAAATTCTTCAAGCGCACTATCAACTCCTTCTTTTTCTTTTGCCATAATAAGATTAAAAAATCCCATGTACAAAGGTGAGGTGTACTCCATCCATGCCCGATTTTGTGCTTTTTTCAAAGGTTCAGATGGATGTAATGCAGGTGTATAGACTTCTTCTAAATACTCATTAATAACAGCAGATTCAAATAGAACTGTGTCATCAACCACCAGAATAGGCACTTTTCCCGTAGGGGATAATTTTAAAAACCACTCAGGCGGATTATAAACATCGATAAATTCAATATCATAATCTACGCCTTTTTCCTTGAGTAGAATCACGCTGCGCTGAACAAAAGGGCAGACTTTAAAGCTAATGAGTTTTGGTTTTGACATGGTTTCTTCCCAAGTTAAATTGACGAGACCTTTGCACGAATCAGGTGACGAGTAAAATGACTACTATTTCTTTCGCCACTGAATCGTGCAAAAGTCTCATAAAGGTCTCATAAAGGTCTCATAAAGGTCTCATAAAGGTCTCATAAAGGTCTCATGATAATTATCTTACCATGAAGGACATAAAGTGCATGATGTTTTAAAAAAAATTCAACAAACATCTCTAACGGGTTTAAAACTTCTTCTATGTTCAGGTATGGCTCCATATTTAATAAGAGCTTCACGATGGGCTTTGGTGGGGTAACCTTTATGATTAGCAAAGCCATATTGCGGATGTTGTTTATCAAGCTCAACCATTTCTTTATCACGTGCAACTTTGGCAATAATCGATGCTGCGCTAATAGCAGCAACCTTTGAGTCCCCTTTTATAATCGCTTCCATCGTTATATTGATTTCATCTTCTTTACAAAAACAGCGGTTGCCGTCTATTTTCACATGATCAGGTTTTATGGCTAAACCTTCAACTGCGCGCTTCATAGCAAGCATACTGGCGTGTAGAATATTAATATCATCAATCTCATTCACTTCGGCTCTGCCTAGTGACCATGCCAGTGCTTTTTCTTTGATGATGACATCCAATTCATTACGCTTTTTTTCATTTAAAACTTTTGAGTCCGCTAGTCCATCAATCCAGTTTTCAGCGGTTAATATAACAGCAGCCGCAACGACAGCTCCCGCTAAAGGCCCACGACCTACTTCATCCACCCCTGCAACCAAACGTACCTTCATTACTTTAGACTCATTTTTTCTGCCAGTAAATTTTGCAGTGCCTTTGCCGCTCTCTGGCTAGCATTTTGTTTTAGTTGAAGATGTATTTCTTTAAAACGTTGCATCGTCAGTGCTTGCTTCTCTACACTTTGATTAAATTGTTTCTCTACTTCATGGACGATATTTTCTGCAGTAACCTCTTCTTGAATCAACTCTGGTACAAGATAATCATCAGACAAGTTATTCGGCAAGGTGTAGTACTTTGATTTTATGAGTTTAAACCCGCGAATAATTCGTGCTGTTAATGGTGCAACACGATACGCCGCCACCATTGGCCGGCCGACCAACATTCCTTCTAATACAGCCGTACCTGATGCCATTAGTATTTGGTTTGAGGCTTGCATGACAATGCGCGATTGTCCCTTTATATAAACCATCGGAACATCAGGCGCATGTTCTTTTTTAAGTAGTTCAAAACTAGCTTCTAATTTTTTATTAATTAGCGGCACAACGAATTGCCAATCAGGGTGTTCTTGATTTAATACTTTTACGCCTTTTAAGAAGTCAGGCGCAAGTTTCTGAATCTCTCCCTCTCGAGAACCGGGTAAAACCGCTAAGATAAAAGCTTTGGTCGCTAAGCCTAATTGTTTGCGTGCACTCTGCGGATCTGCTTCAAGCGGGATTTCATCAGCCAATGGATGCCCAACAAACTCTGCAGGTACATTATGTTTCTTATAAAAATCGACCTCAAAAGGAAATAATGTCAGCATTAAATCTAAATTACCTTGCATCTTTTTGACGCGTCCTGCTTTCCATGCCCAAACAGAAGGGCTGACATAATGCACCGTTGTAATGCCCGCATGATGTAATTCTTTTTCTATTTTTAAGGTAAAGTCTGGCGCATCAATACCAATAAACAAATCAGGTGGATTAGTCTTCCAACGGTTTATTAACGCTTTGCGAATTTTTATTAGTTTGAATAATCGGGGCAATACTTCTAAATAGCCCATTATTGACAAAAGCTCCATCGGGTAGTGCGATGTACACCCCGCTTGTTGCATTTCAACGCCTGCAATACCTTCAAAGCTTGCATCAGGATAATGTTTTTTAAGTGCTGTTATTAAACGACTACCGAGAATATCGCCTGATACTTCGCCCGCCACAAGTGCAATTCTCATTCGTTAGATTTCATGTTAACGAATAATTCCGCGCCCACTTTGGCTACGTTCACAAAAGTCACCCATCAGATTAATTTTTGAATCAGCGTCTGCTTGCATGATTTTAATAGCCTCGCTCAATGCTAAGTCTTTACGGTACAAGGTTTTATAAGCATTTTTAACATTAGTGCGCTGTTCCGCACTAAAGCCATTACGCTTTAATCCTTCGTTATTAAAACCGCGTGGAATTCCTGGAGCACCATAAGCAGTGATATAGGGCGGCAAGTCTTTACCCAGCGAAGTGCCCATGCCTGTCATTGCATATTCACCAATATGACAAAACTGATGCACCAGCGTAAAGCCACCTAACAGCGCATAATCGTGAATAGTTACATGCCCTGCCAGCGTCGCATTGTTGGCAAAAATCGTGTTATTACCGACAATGCAATCATGCGCAATATGCACATAAGCCATAATCCAGTTATCATCACCAATGACTGTTTTACCAATATCTTGAGC
>JAZGFW010000160.1:0-3906 GCA_036479895.1 Cocleimonas sp.
TTTAAGTCGTTTGTGAAACAACCTATAGAACTTTCAGTCCATAGTGGTTGAGTTCCTTAATACAGTTTAGATGATGCTAAAAAGCATAGCCAAACTTTAATAATTCAATATCTACAATATATTTTGAGTCGGCGGTAAGTAGACCCGTTCCACCATCGTACAGATTATGTTTACCCGTGAGGTACTGCCCAACTGAGAGACTTGCTCCCCAATAATAGGGTTTATTTTTGGGAAAAAAACGATAACCTGTTCCCATGCCAATACCAAATTTATAGCTACTTTTTTGTGGATTGGAATAGCTAGAGGTACCATCTTTTATAGTATTTTCGCACCCGTCACCATAACAAGGTGATTTGTTTAAAGCATGCTTGGGTCGTGGATGACCATAATCACGCTCTCTGCCTTTTACATGTGCCAACTTTACAAAACCGCTCCAATAAACACCGTTTAAGCTTTTACCTAAAAACTTGCGATAATGAACGGCAATGGTTTGATCTGATAACGTTCGATCATACTCTTTTGCATTAGGTTCGAGTTTTTCAATCAGCCAAGGAACGGCAATTTCTGTATTACTCTTGTCATTAAAATATGAAAAAGACCCGCTGGCACTTTGCCAGTTATGGTTACCTACTAAAGTAAATAAACGTGGAATATTAACTTCTACCCCAAACTTTTTATCTTTGAGGGGAAAATTGTGGGCAGAGCTTTGAGAGTGGATAAAGATAGAAATGGCAAAAATTAATAGTGATGGTTTCATTGACCTTAACTTTTAAATCAGTAAAATTAATGATAATTATAACATAATTCAATTATAAGGCTTTCCTTATTTCTCTTTGTTACTAGGGTTGTAATTATGTTAGTTATTCAGGCTTATCCCGCAATAAAACATGACGTGAATCTAGCTCTTCCGTTCCCGTATCTTTGAGTTCTTCTTCAATCAAACCTACTGAATTGACTGTTTTTTTGAATAAAGAAAAAAATTCAGGCAGTAACACTTGTTGAATATAATCCAACGCCCACTTCTTATCCCTAGGGCCTAAGACATTAGCTATATTATTGGCAAACTCACGGCCCATTGAAAAACCAGCTTCATCTCTTTCACCATCCCATTTTGTTTCAGCGTAGCCTACAAAACGCTTATTGAGTTTATCAATAAAGGGGGTTCTATAGTCGCCGGGGCCACTAAAATCGCGCGCATTATCCTGTACGTGATCAGCGACTTTCTTAGCGTACATACTGATTAAAAAACCACGATCTTCTGAACTGATACTGGTATAAACGATACGATCGAGCGACTGCACCATAAATGCCATAATTTCTTCAATGACTTCAATACGTTGTTGCTGAGTATCAATTTGGAATTCTTCATTTTCAATCTCTAGCAAGGTTTGCATGCCTATTTTCCAGCTATTAAAGGCCAGTACGCTGACCGCATCTTCTGCCGATACCTCGCGCTCTTGCTTGCTCCATTTTGTTTTGATACGAATTCGCATAGTTAACTCTCTATTTTTTTGTATCTTTTAAAGATAAGTCGAGGGATTATAATAAAGTCGTAAGGAAATGCGAATGTTTGTACAAAAAACGGTAGTATTAAGAGATGTCTTTAGATGATAACTCTCAAACAAACCAGCAATTTAGTCCAGAGCTGACTGATTTTATAAGTACAGTTCAGCACAACTGCCATATTGCGGATGCGTTGTATGCAGGCGATTATACCTTATGCGTTTACCTGCTAAAAATGCGTGAAATGTACCGCTGGGAGCAGGGCGTAGATTTTAAAACAGTGTTAACGACCGATGATGTGGGCGATTGGTTAACCGCGCGAGAAGGCCTTTGGGATGATGTTGAAGAAATGGACTATAAACCGCTATTAATTAAAGACAAGAGACACGAGCCATTTGATAATGAATTAATCAATACGCTGCTTGAAGAAAATAATCTGGTTTATAACGCAGGCTTAGGGATTCGTTGCCGACCGCACTTTTTTGTGGCTGAGTTAGAAGAACGCATCCAAAAAGATGATTATACGATTCTTATTTCGGGTAAAGAATATGCGCGTGATATGGCGGCACCTGCCGCAATGGCACAAGAAAATAATATTTTTATCCGTCGTGAATCCTTACGCCGCGTGATTTGGGAAATTTTAGACGACGCGCGCGTGCAGGGTTTGGATAACCCATTAACTCGTGCCATGAGCTTTTATCCATTTGAAACGGATGCCGAAGAAGCTTTAATTCAAATGACCGAAACTGAAATAAAATACGTGATTCAACATGAAATTGGTGAAGTGAAAGCCAGTAAAATATTGGGTGATTCATGGAATGATATGACTATCAAGCTAGCACGCACACAGGCCGAAATCATGCTGCGTGCTATTCGAGATCATCTAGCTGATTCTCTGACCACGTTGCCTGCATTGATTAAGAATAAAAATGATGCTTCATTGCATTTTTACTTTGGCAATATGACCGCAATGCGTAAGCACTTAGCCCCTAGTTTGGTAGAGGCTTACACCTATTGGCATGAAACGGGTGACTTATCTGTGTTAAACGGGTTATCGAACCGTTTACTTGAGCATTGGGAAAACCTTGCAACTGAAGTAACCGCGTTATATTCAAAATCTACCGAGGCTGAGCCAATAGAAAGCTTGATTAAGACTAATAAAATCTAATTCTTAACGCTCTGTCTCTCTCGTGGGAGAGGAGAGATCATTGGCTCGTGATGAAAACTCATATTTAAATTAGTAATTAATCTTGAACTAGAATAAAGTCACCTTGCTGCTGTACTCACTTATTTTTAAGAGATTCTAATTTACGTAATGGAAAACCCAAGTCTTCATTTTTCCAACGAACTAGATGAGCTGTTAAGTGACCTAAAGGTACAACCACTTAAGCTAATTATTCATGCTGGTACGCCCAAAACAGGCACAACGAGCATACAAAGCTACCTTGATAAAAAGCAACGTAAGCTCAGAACAAAGGGCATTCTTTATCCGCATAACCTTGAAAGAATAAAAAACCCCAATGCACCAAAACATCAATGGTTTGAGAAGAACTTAGTCACTACGCACTTGGAATACTTCCTCGAAAATTTTAAAAATATAATCTCGCAAGTTAAAGAAAATACGCACACCATCATTCTGTCATCTGAAGGGATTTATAATTATTGGTGGGACCTTCCAGTCGGGTCAAAAGCAGTTTTATCTGAGCTGAGTAAGCGCTTCGATGTTGAACTTTGGGTTTGGTTTCGTGAACCACTCGCGTTTATTGAAGACTATTACAAACAATGCATTCGTAATCCTCAAATTAAAAACAACCCGTGTTATGGCAAAGACTTATCTTTTGCTGAGATGTTAGACATTGAATGGTTTTCTCAACATTTAAACTATCAAGGATTCATGACTGAGTGCCAAAAAGTATTTGGTAAAGATAAGGTTTTAGCCTTTAAGTACGAAGGTGATGTGGTACAAGAAGTTATTCAAAAGTTAGGCTTAGCAACGCCCCACGATAGACCGACACGAAGAAAAAACCAAAGTTTAAACAGTATTTCGGTAGCCATGTTAAGAACAATAAACCGCAATGATATAAAAGCGAAAGATAAAGAGCTTTTGATGCCTCATTTAAGAAAAATCAATGAGATTCTCGAAGGTTACGAGAATGAGACATTAATCGATAAGGAGTCTAGAAAAAGAGTGTTGAAGTTATCGAGTCCTATTAAGTTCTAACCTGTATTTATTGTTCCAATACGCTAGTCCAAAACTATGCACTTTCAGTGCAAGGCTTTAGCTGATACACACATAATGTTAAAATAAAAAAGATTCTTTACCATGAAGGGCATGAAGAACATGAAGGTTAAACACTATTTATATTCTAAAAAGTCTTTCGTTTTTTCTTCATGAACTTCATG
>JAZGFW010000161.1:0-7673 GCA_036479895.1 Cocleimonas sp.
CATCGCTACAGCACGTAAATTACTCAAAATAATATACGACACCCTCAAAAACAACTGGGTGTTCGAAGACTTTACCAAATTCAAACTAGCCAGCCAAGAAATGGCTGGACAATCATCATAGGAGAACACTATGTCTAAACCCAAACTAAAACTCGCTAAACTTACAGACAACAAACCATCAAAACTGTCGGTATCATTACCGCCGGATTTGCTAGGTGACTTGGAAGTTTACGCGAGCATTTATGAGCAAACTTACGGTGAGAAACAGCCCGTAAGTGCGCTTGTCCCGTCCATGCTCGCCGACTTTCTAGCCAGCGATCACGGATTTAAGAAAGCCGAGCGAGAGCTTGCTTAGAGCTGTTTCACTTAACCCCAAAGCCGAGAGGAAATATCATGGCAAATATAGGCACATTTAAACAAACGAAAACAGGCTATGAAGGCACAATCGCCACGCTTAGCATGACCCACAAAGTCAAATTCATCGCCAATGACAACAAGAAAAGCGAAGATAGTCCAGACTATTTCATCAAATCAGGCCGCAGCGATTTTGGGGTGGCTTGGAAAGAAACCAAAGACGGCGACGAACCGCTAGATTACGTCAAAGTGCTATTAGACGGGCCTATGCTAACCAAACCAGTAAATGCCGCCTTGTTTAATCACGACGATGGCGCAGACCTCGTATGGTCACGGCCTAAGAAAGTGCAATAGGCGAACAATGCTAATTAATGCAGCCTTTACCAAGCTGCGTTAATTCGCTTGGAGTGCATGATAATTTAATAAATAATCATGCGTATACTAATAGCTAAACTGCGCCCCACAATGTTGAAACGGGTAAGGCGAAATTATTGTCCCCAAACGTAAGCCTTTCATTTCCTAGGTAGAAAACAATTCCTGTTACGGAGCGTGTTCGGCCTGAGCCTTCCTTAGAAAACCATTTTAGATGTTTAAAATCATCAAGCGATAACGTCGCAGAGGCTTTAACCTCTATAGCCGTTAGCTTAGCGCCCGCATCTATGATGATGTCAATCTCGCGTTTATCAGTGCTCCGCCAATGATATAATCTTGTATCGGTATCTTGCAGCGGAGCAGATCGTAGAATTTCATTGAACACATAACTTTCTAATACGCTCCCAAGCGCGGCTGGGTTTGTTTCTAAATCAAAAGCTCTATTGCCAAACCGGCGCAGAGCGCAAACGATGCCACTATCAACAAAGTGATATTTTGCATTTTTAATCTCTCGCTTGCTTTCTCCAGATGTCCAAGCACCAAGTTTTGTTATCATCGATAGGCGCAAAAGAACATCTAAGTATTGTTCTACTGTTTCGCGTCTTACTTTTAATATCTTGCAAAGCTCTGAGATGTTGAGTTCTTGTGCTGTGCGGCTAGCCATTTGGTCGATGAGCCGCCTGAGCACATCTGTTTTTCTTATTCTCAAAATATCTGCGACATCACGGTCAACGACTGAGTCGACATAATCTCGATATTGCCGCTGCCGTTCACGCAGAATTATTTCACGCGTTTCGGGAAACCCTCCTCGTACCAATAAATCTATGTAATCTTCGCGTGTTGCCTTAGGGGATGTTAACTGCGCAATATCGGGCTTATTTTGTAAGGACCAATCTATTATGCGAGGTAATGGGCTTTCATGACATTCAGCTGCGGTTAGAGGCCAAAGTTTTAATGTTCGCATCCGGCCAGCGAGGGAGTCCGCAACTTGAAGCGTTGTGAATACATTTGATGACCCAGTTAATATGAATTGGCCTTTACGTCGGTTCTTATCTACGATTTGCTTGATAGCTAGGGAAAGGTCACGAGACCTTTGAGCTTCATCAATTATAAGCGGGGTATCATGCAAATCCTTTGTCAGGCTTTGCAATTGCCCTATCGGGTCTGTATCAATGGCGGCCAATGTGGGCGCATCATCTAATGTGATGAATTTCCCATCGTGAAATAAGTCTCGCACGAGTGTTGTTTTACCTGCTTGCCTTGGTCCAATTAAATTCACGATACGCGCAGAGCTTAAAGCACTTTTCAGTTCAGGAATGAGGTGTCGCGCTAACAAGGCATTACTATCTGTCATAACTTCATTATCCAATACAATTTACAATGCCGTGAGATTACGGTTACACACCCGATGTAATTACTAGTATGGTGTTGATTAAAATACTAGTAGTAAATAACTGAAGTAGGGAAAGGAATGGAATAGAGAGTTTGGTTGGGTGCAAAGAGACGAATTTCTATAAAGGGGTTTACCGAACGTACATTGGTTCTGGTCATATTTTTAAATAACCCGCTAGTTAACGCCACTACATGCACCTACTACTTAAGCCATGTCTATGAGAATGCTTAGTTGTTAGCGGTGCTCAGCTATCCATCTGAATTTGTGATGATCTTAGTAAATTCTATTGATTCGGTCATGCAGTTCAAATTATTAAAATTCTTACTAAAATGTAATGCTTTGGAAATTCCAATAACTTGCTACGTTTTGGTGCCTATGTGGTGCCTAAACATTGGTTTGACATTTTGAATTTTGTGGGTACCGCATAAGTCATTGATTTTGTTGAAGAAATGGTGCCCCCACACGGACTTGAACCGCGGACCCCCTGATTACAAATCAGGTGCTCTACCAGCTGAGCTATAGGGGCAAGACTTTGGTATTAGTCTTAGGGGACGCTCATTACTGCGCCCACAAAAAAAATGCAAGCCTGTAAATACAGGTTTTACAAAATATAGAAGGTACTGTCCTACATTTACGCCCCCAATACCGTTTTCCAAGCTCTGGAAATTCCATTTGTATTTTTCGTGATGTGATACCTTTTATACGGCGCAGAACATCACTGACAGAAAGTTTGGGAGGTATTTTCATAAACATGTGGGTATGATTGTAGGGCACACGTAAGTGCTGACAAAAACGAAGTAAAGCCCTGCCAGGGTCCTTTTCTTTTTATCTCTTCCTCGAAGGGGTTTTAGCACGCGGGAATTCTCCACCAGAAAAGTAGCAATTTTTGAGGTTTAAAGTGGTCTTAAGAATCGCTTCAATAACTCGCCTAAACTTCAATATTTACGATGAGGCCACAAGATAACACGGTATTTCAGTAACACAGGGATTATTTTTGTGAGCTTTGTGCACTTAATGGCCCTGTCTGGAAATGTGTGAGTTGGAAATGTGTGAGTTTGTGTTTTATGACCTGATCTGTAGGTTTTGCAGCCTGGCTTTAGGTATATTTGTCAAGACTGTCAGTTTTTTTCAAGTATAGCCAATCCATTTAATATTGATTGTTTTGAGTAATTGGTTTAGGGTCAGGATCTGTTAATTTTAAAGATTTCCATTTAGCTTGTCCGTCTTCATATAAAATGAGACAGATTTAAGCCTGAGCTAAGCGAGAGTTTGCTCAACTTTGTTGGTTTATATTAAGCGAGGGCTTTGCGGTATTGCAAGCGCCGATGTTCGATAGTTTTTTGTTTTATCCTTTCTCTGTTGTTTAAAATTGATTGTGCTCGCCCGAAGTAGGCATCGGCAGGTGTGACGTTTTTCAGGCTTTCGTGGTAACGTTCGTGGTTGTAGTACTCCACGAAGCTTTCAATCTGTCGCTCCAAGTCGCTCGGCAAGAAGGAATTTTCTAACAATATTCGGTTCTTTAATGTCTGATGCCACCGTTCGATTTTGCCCTGTGTTTGCAGATGATAGGGCGCTCCGCGCACATGGCTCATGCCTTGACCTTTGATGTAATCTGCTAACTCGCCAGATATGTAACTGGCACCATTATCGGATAACAATCGCGGTTTGTGAACCACATTGACTTGATCACACCCCGAAGCTTCAAGCGCCATATTCAGCGTATCTGTCACATCCGAAGTCTTCATCGTGCTGCACAATTTCCAACTGATAATGTAGCGTGAGTAATCATCAAGTATGGTCGACAGATACATCCAACCCCAGCCTATAATCTTAAAGTAGGTGAAATAGGTCTGCCACATTTGGTTTATGGCCGTCGTCTTGTCTTTGAACTCACTAGCAGCTTTCATAACAATGAAGGCTGGGCTGGAGATTAGGTCATGGGCCTTTAGAAGGCGGTAGATTGAGCTTTCTGACACGAAGTAGCCTTTGGTATCCGTAAATCGTACAGCTAGTTCACGCGGGTTTAGCTCTGTTTCATCAAGAGCCATGTCCAGCAGTTCGCAGCGTATCTTGTCAGGAATACAGTTCCACACCAATCGCGGCAGCGGTGCACGATCCACAAGTCCGTCTTCCCCATGCTCCAAGTACCGGTCATACCAACGGTAGAATGTTGGCCTTGGCACGCCCAGCATATCCAAAGTTTGCTTGGCGGGGAGATGTGAGCGCTCCACAATGCTTATGATCTCTAACTTCTCTGATGCAGGGTATCTCATACGTCTTCGCCCCCATCCCCTATCATGCTTTTTTCACCCTAAAGGGCACTTTGTAAGCAACCGTAGTTCAAGTGTTTGCTCGGCAATGACTTCTTTCATGTTACAGGCTTCTGAACGCAAGCCTTTGACTTCAAAGGTGTTGGCTTGGCGAACGATGCCGCCAGCTAACCGTTTCTTGCCGGCCTCCATAAAGTCCTTCGACCACTTGTAGTACAGGCCTTGGGCGATGCCTTCTTGGCGGCATAGCTCTGCTATACTCTCCTCGCCGCGAAGGCCGTCCAGCACGATGCGGATCTTCTCCTCAGCCGAATACTGCTTGCGGGTTTTACGTTTGATGTCTTTGACAATCCGCTCACCGGCTGATTGTTTACTCGTTCTTGTATGTCTCATTCTTCACTCCGTGAAATGAAGATGAACAAAAACTCTCGCTTAGCCCAGACTTAAATCTGTCTCATAAGCGTTGACGTCAAACAGTTGGTAATTCGGTCATGAATGCTCTTGGCAATCAGTTAGCCAGTAATTTGTTTTCTTCGGGTTTATCAAATTTGTTCCATGGAGCTGGAAAAGCGATTGCAAAATCCCTTGGTTCACTTGGCAGTTCCAGTGCAAAGCTTAATGTTGGTGTGAATGACAACTGGCCATCTGTATCATTGGTAGCGTGAGGTGGAGGTTACAGCCTTTACGGGTGGCGCGAAATTTGTTGACTTAGTTAATGGTGATGTTTATCATCTACGGTAGTGCTGAGAGAAAGGAAACGCGATGCGTTTGTTGAGAATTCAGTTTAAGGGCGCAATATTTAAAGATATAGTATTTGAAGGTGCAGTATTTAAGGGCATAGTAAAAGTTCTGGCATTGGCTGCTTGCCTAATATCCTTGTGTGCTGTTTCCGCTTGTGCAAGTGAGAACCTCCCCAATGGAAAAACCCCTGCGAAAATAGCCCAAGCCTCATCTTGTGAACACCCTGTGATACTCAAGCATGCTTTAAAAGGGGATTTGAAAGACTCGCTTTCTGGCAATGATGTTCCTGAAGTTGAACGTATAGCGCGTGTACGCATGATGGGATATGAAGGCGCAACACCTGCGTCAACAAATATTTGCGCTGACAAAGCCGTCACAAAATACCAACTTGTGAGTAACGCAGGTGAAAATATAAGCCACTTTTACGCCAAACATATGACTAAAGCAGCGATCAAGGCTGATCCGAATGTGCGATGTAGGCCGAAGTTTAAACAGCTATATCAACCACCAACAAAGCTTGACGGTGCAGGGAAAGTATTGAATCTACCTGATGGAGAAAAATGCGAGGTTTCCCATCCTATTGATGTAGAAACAAACATTGTTAACGGGGAGCCCGGCGATTTGTTGCACGGAGAATCCTCTATGTATGACGCACATTGTTTTTCATATGCTTTTTTTGATGCATATATAGAGCCAATGAAATATCTAGATAGTGGGCAAGACGGTAAAATAAGTTTTACGCATATATTGACATTAGAAAAGTACAAAGCACCGAACTTTTCGTATGAAACAGCTTCATATAAGATGCAGAAGAAAGATAGAATTTTAGTTCCAAGGGAATTAAACGATGGTTTGTGGAATCTTGATTGGCGGTTTGAACATAAAGATACCAAGATGAATATTATTATTACTGAAGATTATGATTTAGAAATAAAAAAACAATCCAGTGTATATCTAGCGGACGAGGGACTTGTAATGCATAGCGGTGATTTTAGAAAATACTATATTACGCTGCCAAATAAAATTCCACCTATCACTACAGATGCAAAAACAGATGCAAAACTATGGCTCGTTTTAAAGGGCGCTGGAATCAATCATGACAAACTTCAATCTCAACTATACGAACAGAGTCTTAGAAATGGTAGTCCATATTTGCAAGTGTGCAAAGATGTTGGAATCGCTATAAAGGTTACGTTAAGGTAAAAACAATCAGGCTTGACGGTTCCAAATAAAGTAAAGGTAATAAAATGACACTAACATTTAGACATCGCAGCGCTTATTTGGAAACTATTGGTCGAAATGTAGTTGTAACAAATGGTACTATTACCCTAACAAATGTAGTAGTGAGGACAAGCTATCAACTTCCGCAGGCAGTTGTGGATAATTTAAATGATAGGTCTACTGGGAATGTATATTCGCGAAATGCACGAGAAGTTGCCGTAGTCACGGGAGTCGGGCATCCTGATATAGTTATCATGGGGGGAACTGATGCCCAAGTTGAAATGGTAGCTGCTCTATTTTCTCAAGAAGTATTGTCTGGCAGTGCAGTCTGGCGCGATACTTTAATGGAATCGTATGCGCAAGGACATGGTGGTCCAATTGTAGTCTTGTTTGACGCTGTTGGTTCTGCGCGTAGTGCGTCTGGCAGTGCTGGAGATGGCACGGTTATAAGGATACAAAACAATCTTAGTGGAGGTGTTACCGATGTTCAAGGTCAGCTTGTTCAAGTTCAACACATTATTCACGAAATCTTACATGATTCTTTAGGGACACACCCAATATTTTCTGATGTAAATGGGGCTATTGGGCCCATAATAAGTGGAGTTGGGAGTGCGAGAACATATAGTTCCCCTACAGGGTCTCTTTCTGATTTGTTATCGTTCACCTATCGTGGGTTTAGTTTAAGCACCGCTGAGGGGCAAGCAGGACTGCTTGCCAGTTTGGTGAATTCTACGGACGATATTAACGATCAAACGGTGCAAATTGTTTTAGATGTTAATGGTTTGCTGATCGATGAGGGTTTTTTGGATGAGAGATTTAGGGATGACCCGACATTACGAAATTCAATAAATCGAGGCCGTGAAGTGTATGATCAAATTGGGGCGGCATTTGGCCGGGCTTTGGCTGGTGATGCGCCAGGTGCTGCGGCGACTGATTTCCTTGCTCGATTTGATGGCAAACTTAAAGACGCGTTTTCTACAGCCCAATTAGGCAAAGCGTTGCAAGGAGCGGCGATTGGCTCTGTGAGTTCATTGTTAACGGCTGAGCTTACGGATGCAATCGGGCTTGACGGCGCGGCGGCTGATGTATTTGGACTTGTTGTGAATGACAACTGGCCATCTGTATCATTGATAGCGTGAGGTGGTAGTTACAACCTTTACGGGTGGCGCGAAATTTGTTGACTTAGTTAATGGTGATGTTTATCATCTACGGTAGTGCTGAGAGAAAGGAAACGCGATGCGTTTGTTGAGAATTCAGTTTAAGGGCGCAGTATTTAAGGGCATAGTAAAAGTTCTGGCATTGGCTGCTTGCCTAATATCCTT
>JAZGFW010000162.1:0-4725 GCA_036479895.1 Cocleimonas sp.
TATCGGATAAAAACGCTGTGGTGATTCCATGCACAGCTAATGCACCCTCTTCACTCTCACGATCTACTTTTATATATTGATGATAGTTATTGCCGGTGAGTTTACGATCAATCATCTCAACACAGCCAATTTCTATGATACGGTTACCCTCACGAACCTCTAGCCCCGTGGTTTCTGTATCTAAAAATATTTGCCTTTCACTCATAGAAGAACCTCATATTACAAACTCTTATGTATTTCCTGATTTTTCATCCATCGCACGATTTGCTAAATCATCGGCACGTTCATTACCTTCGTGCCCACTATGACCTTTGACCCAATGCCATTCAATATCATGCTTTTTAGTTGCCTCATCAAGGCGTTTCCATAAGTCTTTGTTTTTAACAGGCTTCTTAGCGGCTGTTTTCCAACCCCGTGCTTTCCAGCCTTCCATCCATTCTAATATTCCCTGACGCACGTATTGAGAATCAGTAGTAAGAGCAATGGAACAAGGACGTTTTAGCGCTTCTAAAGATTGTATTGCCGCCATCAACTCCATACGGTTATTAGTCGTTTCTTCCTCATAACCATAAAGGTCTTTTTCTGAGTCTCCGTAAACTAATACAGCTCCCCAGCCCCCTGGTCCAGGGTTTCCGCGACATCCACCATCGGTATAGATAGTTACTTTATTTTCTTCCATTTGCTCAGTCTTTTTTTAATTATTAGAGTAATTTTCTCGACGAACTTTCTGTGCCGTATTATTAATAACCACCTTGCCACCACTTAATACAGCAGGCGCTCGCCATACTTTTTTATGAGGCGTCATTGCAACCACTTGTTTTTTTACGTGCATCACATATAACTTACCCAACATAGGACCTGCTATTCCTCCCCAGTCCTCTAGCCAAGACAAGCCATCAAAGAGCTTTTTATTGCTGAAACCGGGGCGTAAACCCATATATTGCACATCCAAAAGCTCAAAACCGAGTAAAGAAAACCAATCACGAACACGATTAACACTACGTAAATTAAAAGCAGATTTATTACGTGAGATACTAGAGCGAATTTGCTTCCCTAAACCTGAAAGTGCATAGGGGTTAAAGCCAATAAGAATACACTGCCCTTCAGGAACGAGAATACGATCTATTTCACGCAAAACCTGATGAGGGTCTTCTGATGACTCTAATAAATGCGTACCTATAACCAAATCAACATTGTCAGTAGCTAGGGGAAGTTGCTCATTATTCGAAATCAATGATAAAAGTGTTTCAACCTGATCACCTTCTGCCTTTTTATTGGTTTTATATTGGTAGTTTTTAATACGTGTTTTATCAATTAAAGAAAGGTCGTTAGTGATTCTAGAGTGCCTTAATAAGCTATGCTGACCACTTAAAACACCTGTCTCAATCGCATAATAGCCAAATATTTCTGATAAAGTTTCAGCACATAAGTCATCTAATTTAGTTAACGTTGCTTGTCCAGATTGGGTTTGATACCACCTCGAACAAGACTCGAAAATATCCGTTTTATTCTTCATAAAACACTTCTCTCCTTGCGATTACACTCATATCGTACTATATTTAGCCACCGTTCAACAGACAAACTAAAAACTTGATACTTTTCAAAGATATTCGTTCAAAAGTTGAAATCTTCTTTAAAGTTATAAAAATGATTTATAAGGCACGGGCTTCTAAAGGGACAAAAGAAATTATGATTGATAAAACATCATTTAAGGTAACGCTTCAGTTCGTTACCTCGCTAATTTTGTGTGTCAGTATTTACTCACCACTTACAGCGCAACCTAATAATCATGACATACAGTCTGCAGCAATGCAGCTAGGACTTACAGCACCAATAACACAACATAAAGCTACGCCCAATAGAGTTGCAACTAAAAGACCTGCAGTAAAAAAACCACCCACACAATTACAAAGAATAAGACAAACAAGAGCATCTGACCCATACGCAGTTCGCCGTTTACAAATATTAAAGCAAAATGCAGCGCGTCGTAAAGCGCACCTAAATCGCTTAGCGATACAACGCCAACAGCAAAGACAAAAACGTCAAAGAGTTTCTCGTCAAGCGCAGGCTAGATATGTTAGTAATGCTCGCCCTAGAACACCATACAGACAACCAAATAAGCAACAAAGCCAAGCACGATCGCATAATAATGTTTGGAATCGCATCTACCAAGGCTTCAAAATTAGAGACTATAATCATAAACCTCTAGTTAGACGCTTCACCCGTGAGTTTTCAAGAAACCCAGCAAGAATACAACAGCTCGCTGATCGCTCATCTGACTTCCTCTATATGGTTGTTAATGAATTAAGTCGTCGTCATATGCCAACAGAAATCGCTTTACTACCCTTTGTAGAAAGTGCTTACCGTAATGCAGCTTATTCACACGCTGGGGCAGCAGGTATGTGGCAGTTTATTCCTGCAACAGGTCGTCGCTTTGGCTTACACCGCACACGTAGCTATGATGCTCGATTAGACCCTAAAAAGGCAACTAAGGCGGCGTTATCTTACTTACAAACACTAAATCGGCAGTTTAAAGGCGATTGGTTACTTTCTTTAGCTGCTTATAATTGCGGTGAGTATCGAGTACACCGTGAAATTGCGAATAATAGACGTCGTGGTATGCGTACTGATTATTGGAGCCTAAACCTTCCTAGAGAGACGAGACAATACGTACCGCGCCTTTTAGCCTTTAAAGAAATTTTTCGCAATCCTCGTGCCTACCGTGTTCACTTACGTGGTATACCAAACCATACTGCTTTAACCAGTATTCGTGTTAACAAAGCAGTAGATTTAAGAAAAGCAGCGGCAACAGCTGGCTTACCTTCAAGCACCTTAACAACACTTAACTCAAGCTTTTTACACGGTATTACAACACCGCGTATTTCAAACGAGATTCTACTTCCTCGTCGTCATGCTGGTCGTTTGACTCAGGTTATTCATCGATTACCTGCGGCAAGAGATGTTCATAACAAGTACGCTTACCAACCTACTAAAAAAGGACGCTACAAAAAGAGACGCTCTAAGAATAGACGTTATTCAAAAAAGAGGCGTTACCGCTATGTTAGAGTAAAGCTTGGAGACAACCTTTATCAAATCGCCAAAAGGCATGGCATTTCTGTTAAGCGATTAAAACGTTTGAACAAGCTCCGTAGCAATAAAATTTGGCCTGGAAAACGTCTCAAAGTGGCGACAAGAAGCAAGAGTAAAAAGTACTCTTAATCATTTTAAAAGCCACCCTTCAGGTGGCTTTCTCATTTATGTCAAACTGCTATCCAAATAAAGATACCTTACGTAAACAAATACGTAGCAAAAGAGCCGATCTTTCACAGCTAAACCTACAACAAAAATCAGCAAAAATAATAAGCCAAGTATCTCAATCTCTTCCCTTTAAGAATGCTCAAAAAATTGCTTTTTATTATGCTGTACAAGGGGAAGCGGACCCCGGAAAACTAACCTTAGAAAACACAAATGAAGATAAAGTCTTTTACCTTCCCGTTCTCTCTCAAATTAAAGAACAAGGTCTACTCTTTGCCCCCACTCACCCAGCCAGTAAATACAAGAACAATAAATTTTCTATCCCTGAACCTATCTGCAACTCCACTGATTTAGTAACAGGCAATGCATTAGACTTAGTAATAATGCCTTTATTAGGCTTTGATAAGCAAGGTAACCGTTTAGGTATGGGAGGCGGCTTTTATGACCGTACCTTTTCATTTAAACAGTCAAAAGAAAGCAAGCCCATTTTAATGGGGTTTGCTTTTGACTTTCAAGAGGTAGACAAACTCAAGGCAGAAGAATGGGATATCCCAATGGATTTTATTGCTACAGAAAGTGTGTTATTTTCAATTTAGTCTTACACATCTAAGAGAAATCAAATCTGCTTTCGTGTATCACCTTCAATTTTAGGTTGTCGTGGATAAATAGGTTTATTGAGTTCTTTTCTTAATTCTTCAGCGCCTTGATCTAAAGCCTTACCCAGCTCTTTCATCGACTCAGATAATACTTTATCAAGTTCACTAACCCCTTCTTGCATCAAACCATTGAGCTGATCGAACACATTATTAACAGTTTGTTTAACCACAGTACCCAGTGTCTTTTTAACATCCACACGCCAGCCTTGCTCTATTTTAACCAGTACGGTTACACCAGGCACTTTGATACCAGACTTACCTTGCTGGCTGGTATATAACGTGGTGCTAACTTCTGCATGATTCTCACCCAGCATTTCTTCACCCAAGTCAAAACGTTCTGGGTGAAGCTTATTTACTTTTAAGTACTTAAGATAATCAACCGTATCCCATGTCGACAATTGTTTGGCTGTTTCCATATCTCTAGCTTGTATAGCTTCCCAGAATTGCTTACTGACACTTTTTGGTGAGTTATTTTCTGTACAAGCTGTCATTGCCGTAACTAAAAAAACAGAAAGGAGAAAGTATGATATTGAAGAAGCTAATCGCGTTGGTTGCTGTAAAGATTTCATATTACATTTCCAGTTAATACGCCTTTTTTTGGCAGGATATCATTAAGATGGGTCTTTTTAATCTGACTTTCAAGTAAGACCGTATTATCAACCTGGGTTTCAACTCTACAAAAATTAGGAGTATAACCTTGATAGTTCACCCTACCCGTATCAAGTACCTTTTGACTTTCCCATAATACATCCACGTTTTTTTCCAACTGCTGATTGAGAGTTTCTAGTTTTAGTCGGTCCGCTAATAAATGTAA
>JAZGFW010000163.1:0-2751 GCA_036479895.1 Cocleimonas sp.
GTTGGTTCATCCACTGCACGCATATCAGACATTGCCCACTTCTTTACATCATCTTCGATATAAAGCATTTCTAGTAATTCATCTGGCCAGCCCAGACCGTTGAGACGGTTTAATAAGCGCCAACTCATCACTTGTACGGCTGCAATCTCTGACCACATGCTGTCATTTAAACAGCGCCAGTGATTAGGCTCCATTTCTGCTGTATTTTCGATTTGATGAAGGCAAGTTGAGCAAACTAAAACGGACTTGTCCAAGCTTCTTTGTGTGATCGGGGGAACATCATAAGCCGATAAATCTTCATCAGATTTACAAAGCTCACATTTTGAATCCCCGCGTTTTAATAGTGCAAGATCAATAGACATTCTTTACAAACCTAATAGTCGATTAAAAGTGTGATTTTAAAGGATTAGGGCATCTTGTGTAAGCATAAATATCGAACGCGTAAGCCTGCCACCCTAACCATTAGAGAGTTACCTATACTAACTAACTTGCACTAGAACCATTTATTATCTTTATTCGCCAAACAATCTAAGCCCTATTTAAATACCCCAATATATCCTTATATGCCATAATTCTTTATCAGAATAAACCAATACAACAGGGGATAGCATGCAACAAATCGCGTTAGTCATAAGTGCAATAATTTTAGGGCTTGCCGTTGGCAACTTTACGGGTGGCTTTAAGTTTTATTCGGCGGTTTGTCTTGCTGCGGGCATATTTTTGGTTACGCCGAGCTTGTTTAAATTTAAGCTTGCTGATTTTTCCATCATCAAGAGTCATTCAGGCGCAATTATTAAAAACTTGTGGGTCAACTATTTACTGCTTACCTCACTTGCTTTGCTAATCGGTTATGTCAGTCAGGATATTGGCATCGCGGCGGCATTGTTTTTGTTAGCGCTATTGCCTGGCGGCGGCATGGTGATGATGTGGATTAAAGTGAGTGGCGCAAATGTGAAGCTTGGCTTTATTATATTCATGCTGAACTTGGCGCTTCTGTTGCCCGTTATGGTGGTCTTTATGCAGTTTAATGCGATTGCCAGCCCGTTTTTTCCTGAGGTTGATCTTGGCCTGATTGATCACATGGGATCATCCATGCAAATTAGCCCTATGGGGCCTTTCATGTTGCTGATTGTGTTTCCTTTTATTATTAGTCGTATTATGCTGAAATTTTTCCCTAGCATTGTTGATTTTACGGCGAATCATCAGTCGCTAATTTCTAAGATAACCATGTTTGGTATTGTTTTTTACTTATTCTCACTGAGCACATCGCAGCTATTATTTGAGGTGTCATTATTAGACTTGGCGAAGGCTGCTTTAGCCACGTTAGTTTTTTATGCCGTAGTGTTTTTTATTGCGATTAAGCTAACGGGGAAAACACCTGATGACAAAGCCGTGTTTTGGCACATTGCCACGCGTTACATTACTTTGGCGCTCATTTTAGCGGTGTTTAATGTTGATACTTATGGAGCAACCTTTATTTTACCGATTATGTTTGCCTATTTTATCCAGATCAGTGCCTCTGGTTTTTTGGCTAAAATTGAAGTTGAAAAGCAATAAGAAATTTAGCCTCTAAATAGGAAAAAATCATGGGAAATTTTATCACCTTTTCACTCATCGCTTCTGTGGTTTTAACCATTGTGATAAATATCCTTCCAATCATCTTCCCAAACGCAGCGGATAAACTCCAAAAGAAAATTGAAGAAAATGCAAGGCGATCTATTGATCAACATAAGGATGATAATCAACCGAGTGTTAAAGTTTTCTTCCCATGGAAGACGATGGTGATTGGCTCTGTCGTGCTGACGGTGCTAGTAAATTTAGTTGGGTTTTTCTCTCGGTAGTTTGTTATGTTTGTTGCCGCATTGACTAAAACGGATACACATAAATATACCTCAAGACCATCAAGATAATCTTCTATACTCTTATCTAATGAATACGCTAATAAAAGTTTTCTCTTTACTGGTTGTAGCACTGGTTCTCTCCTCCTGTTCCACTTCGGGTGCTGGGTTACTCAATAGCTTCGCAGGATCAGAAGGGTATACCAAAGTTAGCAGTATTAAGTATGCTCCTTTTCCTCAAAATACGCTGGATGTCTACCAAGCAACTTCATCGGCATCATCTAAACCAAACCCAGTCATTGTGTTCTTTTACGGTGGTTGCTGGGGACAATGCAGTGATTTGAAAAAATCTAGCTATTTGTTTGTTGCGCAAAGTTTTGCATCGCGAGGCTTCACAACGGTTATCGCCGATTTTAGGCAATATCCTGCCGTTAACTTTGCAACACTGATGGGGGATGCTTCAAATGTCATGGCTTGGACATCACGTAATATTGCAAAGTATGGTGGCGATCCGAAGCGCATTATTGTCGCAGGTCATTCATCAGGCGCGCATATTGCTGCGATGTTAGCGCTCAACCCGCGTTACCGTCAAAGTGGGTTGCGAGGCTTTATCGGCCTTGCAGGGCCATATGATTTCTTGCCCTTGGATGAGGATTATCAGAGAGTCATCTTCAACTCAGCAAATAATTATGCAAACTCACAACCTATAAACTTTGTGAGCAAACAATCTCCACCGTTATTGATACTACATGGCGAAAAGGATACAACAGTAGGCAAGCACAACGCGGTGAACCTTTCGGCAAAGGCGAAACGAAAAGGGGTTAATCAAAAACTCATTTTGTATCCGTCTCATAGCCATACCAGTATCTTGACGGCTTTATCTCGACCCTTACAAGGCAGGACGCGTGTTTTA
>JAZGFW010000164.1:0-7614 GCA_036479895.1 Cocleimonas sp.
AAAGCGTATCAAACGGTTCATGCGCTAATGGCAGTGGGTGATGGCGGTTGGTTTGGCGCTGGCTTAGGCGGTAGCGTACAAAAACTATTCTACCTACCAGAAGCACATAACGATTTTATTTTTGCGGTACTGGCAGAAGAGTTTGGTTTTGTCGGTATCGTTGCTACCTTATTTTTATACGCTTGGCTCGTACAACGCGCTTTTGTTATTGGCTTTCGCGCCGATAGAGCCAAGTTACACTACGCCGCTTACCTCGCTTACGGTATTGGTTTTTGGATTGGCTTTCAGGTGTTATTTCATATTGGTGTGAATCTCGCACTACTTCCACCTAAAGGATTGACGTTGCCTTTAATTAGTTATGGCGGTGCTAGTTTGTTAGTCACTATGATGGCGATAGCATTATTGATGCGTGTCCATCGAGATACTCAAATCGCCCTATTTGGCTTATCAGATAATGAAGCCAGACGAGCACAAAAAAAGATGCTAAGAAAAGCACCCACCAAAAGGCGTACCACAGCAAAAGCAAAACGTGGGGTGAGTTATGCCCGCTAATACTGCTAACAAGAAAAAGCCAATTTTGATTACAGCAGGCGGAACAGGCGGACATGTTTTTCCCGGTCTTGCAGTAGCACGGGCACTGCAAGCACAGGATATTCCTGTTGTTTGGATGGGTACTAAAAAAGGTTTGGAAGCTAGAGTAATTCCCGAAGCTGGGATTGATATGGTTTATCTCTCAGTAAATGGTTTGCGCGGCAAAGGTATTTTGACCTTGATTGCTGCGCCGATTCAGTTAGTAAAAGCCTTATTCCAATCCATTAATATTATGCGCGTAGTAAAACCTGCCGCAGTGCTTGGTATGGGAGGTTTTGTAGCTGGTCCGGGTGGCTTGGTAGCGTCATTAATGGGTATCCCTGTTGTGATTCACGAGCAAAATGCTATTCCTGGTTTAACCAATAAATTACTTAGCCGTGTAAGCAAACATATTTTAGAAGGATTTCCCGGAACCTTTAAAGGCAAAAAAAATTCACACGGTATTGGCAACCCAGTACGTGAGGATATTGCGAGTTTAGAACATCCAATCTATCGATTAGGTGATCGCTGGGGTCATGTGCATGTGCTTATCATTGGTGGCAGTTTAGGTGCGCAAGCGTTGAATGAAGTCGTGCCGATGGCATTGGCTGAACTAGCTTTAGATAAACGTCCTGTGGTTCGTCATCAAGCAGGTAAGAATAAAGATATATCAACGGCTAAAATTTATGAAAAGTTAGACGTTGATGCTGAAGTAACACCCTTTGTTGAAGATATGGCAGAAGCATACGCATGGGCTGATTTAGTCATTTGTCGCTCAGGCGCGCTAACCGTAGCAGAGATTGCGGCAGTAGGTGTTGCTTCTATCATGGTGCCTTATCCGTATGCGGTTGACGATCATCAAACAGCTAACGCACAGTACTTAGCAAAAGCACAAGCAACCAAACTAGTACCGCAAGATGAGTTAACCAAAGAGTCTTTATCAGGAATGTTAGAAGAACTTTGTGCCGATAGAAATACCTTGATTGAAATGGGTTTTAGAGCTTACGAGCTGGCAAAGCCTGATGCCACACAAGAAGTGGCGGCTATTTGCGCAGAGCTAGCAGGCTACGATTTTAATAAGCCAGCCGAGCCTGTTGATACAGATACAAAAGACAGTGATTTTGATTTTGTTGTCACACTTGATAGCGAAGGAAAAGTAACAACAGATACTTTAGATATAACCACAGACACAAGAGCTAGCGCGAGTAAGCAAAAGGAATTAAATAATGAAGCAGCCTAATGACCTAGCGCGCCGTCGCATCAAACAAGTTCATTTCGTGGGCATTGGTGGTTCAGGTATGAGCGGTATCGCTGAAGTACTTGCCAATATTGGCTACGATATTACGGGTTCTGACTTAGCAGAAAATGCTATGACAGAACGCCTTGCATCGCTTGGTGCAAAGATATTTAAAGGTCATGCGGCTAGCAATATTGAAGGCGCGAATGTGGTGGTTACATCAACTGCCGTGAGCCAAAATAACCCAGAAGTGATTGCGGCAAAAGAAAGTAATATCCCTGTTGTGCCTCGCGCAGAAATGCTCGCAGAAATCATGCGTTTTAGTAACGGCATCGCGGTTGCAGGTACACACGGTAAAACCACGACAACCAGTTTAGTGACCAGCTTATTGGCAGAAGGTGGGCTAGATCCAACTTATGTTATAGGTGGTCGTTTAAACAGCTCGGGCAGTAACTCACGTTTAGGTACAGGTGAGTACTTGGTTGCGGAGGCGGATGAAAGTGATGCCTCATTTTTATTATTACAACCGATGATTTCGGTGGTCACCAATATTGATGCCGATCATTTAAGCACTTACGATAACGATTTTGAAAAGCTTAAAGATACTTTTGTGGAATTTTTGCACCATCTACCTTTTTACGGTTTGGCTGTACTTTGTGTGGACGATGAGGATGTGTGTGATATTTTGCCTAGAGTCACGCGTACCATCGTTACCTACGGTATTCATTTCGATGCGGATATTCGTGCAAAGAACGTGCGCTACGACGGCACGAAAAGTTTCTTTACAGTAGAGCGTACTGATAAGTCGAGCTTAGATATTACCTTGAATATGCCCGGTGAACATAACATCCAGAATGCCCTAGCGGCGATTGCAATAGCGACTGAACTCGGTGTCAGTGATGAACATATCCTGAGTGGTCTGGATAAATTCCAAGGTGTTGGCAGACGTTTTCAATGTTATGGCGAAATCCAAATGCATCAAGGTTCTGTGATGTTGGTAGATGATTACGGTCATCACCCCACTGAGATGGAAGCGACCATGAAAGCGATACGTAGCGCATGGCCAGACCGCCGTATGGTGGTGATGTTTCAACCGCACCGTTACACACGTACACGTGATTTATTTGAAGATTTCGCACAAGTGCTATCAGAGCCAGATGTGTTGGTGTTATTGGATATTTATGCTGCTACGGAAGAGCCAATTGCAGGTGCTGATGGTCGTTCATTAGCACGTGCGATTCGTAACCGTGGCAATGTAGATCCAATTTTTGTAGCTGACACCAATGACATCACAGAAGTATTACAAAATCAGTTAAAAGATGGTGATGTACTACTAACCTTAGGCGCGGGTAGTGTTGGTACTATTTCTGCAGGTTTGCCTGCACAGTTATCAAGAGGTGCACTTTTATAATGAACGCTGTTTCTAACACACACTTTGGCAAGGTTGCCGTCCTAATGGGTGGCTGGGCAGCAGAGCGTGAAGTGTCTTTAAACAGCGGAAAAGCTGTTTTGGCAGGCTTGTTAGAAGCAGGTGTAGATGCGCATGAAGTCGATGTGGAACGTGATGTATTTGATGTGTTACGCAACAAAAAATTTGACCGCGTATTTAATATCTTACACGGTCGTGGTGGTGAAGATGGCGAGCTACAAGGTGGCTTAGAAGTTTTACAAATCCCGTACACAGGCTGTGGCGTGATGGCATCGGCGATCAGCATGGATAAGCTAATGACCAAGCGCATCTGGACAGGTGCAGGTTTAGCGACGCCAGCGTTTGAGATTTTAACCGTCAAGACTGACTTTGTTGCAGTAGCTGAAAAGCTAGGTCTTCCATTAATCATTAAGCCCGCACAAGAAGGCTCAAGTATTGGAATGAGCAAGGTTAATGAAGTAGGGCAATTAGCAGCGGCTTATAAAAAAGCAGCAGAGTACGATAATGTGGTATTTGCAGAGCAATGGGTAACGGGAAAAGAGTATACCATCGCCATTTTAGGTGACGAAGTTTTACCCTCTATTCGTGTAGAAGTACAGACAGATTTTTATGATTTTGATGCTAAATATGCTTCAAATGATACGCAGTACCACTGCCCCAGTGGGCTAGATGAGGCGACGGAAACAACGTTGCAAGCATTGAGTAAAACAGCATTTGAAGTCATTAGTGCGAAAGGCTGGGGACGGGTAGATGTGATGCAAGACAATGTAGGCACCTTTTGGTTGATAGAAGTGAATACAGTACCGGGTATGACCGATCACTCTTTAGTACCGATGGCGGCCAAACAGCATGGCTTAAGCTTTTCTGAATTGACGGTGAAAGTGCTTGAAACATCCGTTGATCAATCCACAAGACAAGGAGTGAGGTAAGTATCATGGCAACTAAAAGACAAGCCACACGAAGAGCAAAGCGCCCACAGGCAACGCGTAAAAAAACGTCGGTTAAAAATATATCGCTAAAGAGTCGTTTAACCTTACCTTGGAAAAAAATAGCGTTAGTCAGTCTTGTTGCAGTACCGCTATTCACCCTTGTTGGTGGTTACCAGTGGATTCAAGACCCGCATAATTTAACGATTAAGTCGGTTGCAGTGGCCGGTGATTTAAAAATTTTGGATAAAGAATCACTGCAAGCTACGATAGAAAAGTTTACTAAAACAAACTTGTTTTTGTTGGATGCTGAGTCATTAGAAAAAGAGCTAGAAAATAACCCATGGGTTCATTCTGCTTCAATGACACATATTTGGCCTGACAAGTTGATTGTAAAAATTCACGAGCAAAAACCAGTAGCATTGTGGGGAGAGGAAGCGATGTTGGCAGAAAATGGTGAAATTATAAAAGCCAAGCTACCTGCTAATAAATTGCCAACAGGTAGAGAGTCATTGCCATTGTTATTTAGCCCTAATGATAAGGGACGCAATATGGCCTCGGGCTTTTTGAAGATTCGCCGTTGGATGAAAGGCTTTCCATTAAAAGTAGTGGAGTTTAAAGAAGATATGCGTGGTTCGTGGCAAGTGAGATTAGAAAACGGCATGGTGCTAAAAATAGGGCGTGAACACCATGAAAAACGCCTAAGACGTTTTATGGTGGGGTACGAGCAAAACCTAGAAAAAGTCATCGATACAATCAAGGTGATTGATCTACGTTATACCAATGGTTTTGCAGTGAAATGGAAAAAAGGACTGTCACGTAATCTTTAGTAAATAAGAATACAAAAAACAGTGTTTTAAAAATTAAGGTTGAAGGAGAGGGGAATATTATGGGTAAACCATTAAAAGAGATAACAATGTCAGTAGGTGCAGAAGGTAATATGGTTGTCGCACTGGATATTGGAACATCAAAAATCGTTGCCTTAATTGGTGAGGTAGGAGATGACGGCGAAATCAAAATTGTCGGCATCGGCAAGAATCCATCCAGCGGTATGAAAAAAGGCGTGGTGGTTAATATTGATAAAACTATCGAAGCGATTCAAGGCGCGGTTGAAGAAGCCGAGCTGATGGCAGGGGTAAATATAAACTCTGCCTACGCAGGTATTGCAGGTAGTCATATTCAAAGTCTTAATTCGCACGGTATCGTGGCGATTAAAGATAAAGAAGTGACAGAGGCAGATTTAGAAAGAGTCATGGATGCCGCTCGTGCGGTAGCAATCCCTGCTGACCAGCGCATCTTGCATGTTCTGCCCCAAGACTATGTGATTGACCAACAAGAAGGTGTGCGTGATCCCATCGGTATGTCGGGTGTGCGTTTAGAAGCGCGTGTTCATCTAATTACAGGCGCGCACAGTGCGGCGCAAAATATTGTTAAATGTGTAGACCGTTGTGGTTTAGATGTGGATGACATTATCTTAGAGCAAGTGGCATCAAGCTATGCAGTGTTAGAAGAAGATGAAAAAGAGCTAGGCGTGTGCATGGTTGATATTGGCGGTGGCACAACCGATATCGCTATCTTTTTAAATGGCGCGATTCGTCACACAGCCGTTATCCCAGTCGCAGGTGATCAAGTGACAAATGATATTGCTGTTGCAGTACGCACTACAACACAGTTTGCGGAAGAGTTAAAAATTAAGCACGGTTCAGCGTTACGCCAATTAGTGACTGAAGATGAAATAATTGAAGTCCCCGGTATCGGCGATCGTGAGTCACGCGGGTTATCAACACAGACGTTAGCATCGGTTATTGAGCCACGTTATGAAGAGTTGTTTGTTCTAATCAACAATGAATTAAAACGTACAGGTTTTGATAAGTTAGTAGCAGCGGGCATCGTTTTAACCGGAGGTACGTCAAAAATTAAAGGTGCCGTTGAATTAGCAGAAGAAATTTTTCATATGCCAGTACGTATCGGTGTGCCATTAAATATAGGTGGTTTGAAAGGTGAAGTTGAAGATCCTATTCATGCCACGGGTGTTGGACTTTTAAAGTACGGCGCTGCGCAAAGTGCTTTTATTGGCGGTGGAAGTTTCTCAGGTATATCAGAAGAAAACATTTGGGACAAAATGAAAAGCTGGTTTGGTAATAATCTATAGAAGTTAGTAGTTTTTAGAAAGTTTTTAAGATTTAGAAAAGGAAGAAAGGTTTTTTGTCGAAGGAAAACCTCAATTTATGAGAATCATTTGGTTCTCAATTAATCACATTGAAATTAATAAAGGGAGTTAGGGCTATGTTTGAATTAATGGACACAGAAGGACAAAACGCAAGTATCAAAGTTATCGGAGTAGGTGGCGGTGGCGGAAACGCAGTACAAAATATGGTAGAAGCAGGGGTTGAAGGCGTAGACTTTATCTGTGCAAATACCGATTCACAGGCATTGGATAAATCAGATGTTAAAAACCTAGTTCAATTAGGAAATGCATTAACAAAAGGTCTAGGCGCTGGGGCAAACCCAGAAGTAGGACGCGAAGCTGCACTAGAAGACCGTGAGCAAATCAAAGAATTGATTAGTGGAACAGACATGTTGTTTATCACCGCAGGTATGGGTGGTGGAACAGGTACAGGCGCAGCACCCGTTGTAGCAGAAATGGCAAAAGAACTAGGTGTTTTAACCGTAGCGGTAGTAACGAAACCATTTCCATTCGAAGGGCCAAAGCGCATGAAAATGGCAGAAGAAGGAATCGCAGAGCTAAGCAAGCACGTTGATTCAATCATCACTATTCCAAACGCTAAGCTACTAACATCACTCGGTAAAAATACATCGTTACTTGACGCATTTAAAGCAGCGAATGATGTGTTACTTGGCGCTGTTCAAGGTATCTCAGAGTTAATTACTCGTCCTGGTTTAATCAACGTGGATTTCGCAGATGTGCGTACCGTGATGAGCGAGATGGGTATGTCAATGATGGGCACAGGCATCGCAAGCGGAGATGAGCGCGCAACTAAAGCGGCAAAAGCTGCAATCTCAAGTCCGTTACTGGATGATATTAACCTACAAGGCGCGAAAGGTATTCTTGTGAATATCACAGCAGGCTTAGACATGGGTATCCATGAGTTTGAAGAAGTCGGTGCAGCAGTACGTGAGTTCGCACATGAAGATGCAACGGTAGTAGTTGGAACAGTTATTGACTCAGAGATGAGCGATGAAATTCGTGTAACGCTAGTGGCAACAGGTCTTGATAAACAAGGCGCTGAGCTAACAGCAGTGCCAACGCAAGAGCAAGGTGCACTACGCCCTGTAGAGCTAGAGCAGCCTCGCATGGCAGCTAATGGAGGTTATGCACAACCTAGTTATGAGCCAGCACGCACTGCGGCTACAGACAACAGTTACCTAGATATACCAGCTTTTTTACGCAACCAAGCTGATTAATACTTCAGCTTACGCCTAGTTTACGC
>JAZGFW010000165.1:0-2161 GCA_036479895.1 Cocleimonas sp.
TAGCCATGCGTTATGATCGCGCTGAAAAGCGTCTGCACTTAAAGCATGTCAGTGAAGAGTGTCGTCAACTATTGAAAAAAGCTGGGCCATTAGTTGAGGTGAATGTAGTTGAAGACCCTACCTATCACGTCGCTGATGATAAACTAGGTTAGGTCTCGGCAAGAAGAAGCAAGCGAGCAATACAAACATATAAAAAATTATGGATAATAATACCAGCCACCTATGACTAAAGGTGTGGGTTTACATATTCAATAGGGAGCTTTAAATTTATTTAGGCTACCTTTATTAACTTACTAAGCAGGAGCATATAAGCTGGATTTTATTTGCTTATAATTTGGGTGTGACTTATCAATCAGCCCTAAGCGCAATAATAAATCGATATTAACCAAATTACAGTTATCTTTAAACTCAGTGGTAGTATCAGTCATTTGTGCCATTTCTACTAAGGGCATTAAAATAAACTCTTCAACTTCACCATCCGTATTTTCTGGGATAAAGTCTTCGGGCAACCACAGGTCATAATTAAACAAGGTATCAACTGACAGTCCCCGATGGGTTTCAGCGCGATAATGAAGCGTGCTCACTAGCGCTGCTTTTTGTGCCAGTTCAAAAGGAATATTAGCTTCTTCAGCAGATTCTTTAATCACATTCTCCATGCGACCTATTCCTGCTGGCTGACCACCTGCCACCATTTGATCTAACATACCCGGCCAAAAGGGTTTATCACGAGTACGCCGAGCCACCCAAATGTACACCCCGTCTGGCTTTTTAACTAAACCATTAATATGCACACCATAACCACGTACACCAAAAAATGTAACGGCAGCACGCTCAATTAAAAAACGGGGTTCTTCACCATAGTGCTGGGTAACGCCATACAGCTCACCTACCCATGAATCAATCACACCTGATTGATGCAAAGATGCCAGTACTGGCGCTATGGCTTGACTACGCTTTTGTGCCGTGTCTAAAGTAGTGCTAAAAGACAAACTATTGTTATCAAAACAAAAGACATGGTCAAAAGGCTTTAAACTCTCCACAAAGCTCCTTTTAGTCCAACCTAATTGCTCATCACCCACCCAAAAAGGCAAGTAGCTTTTGTCTGGGCTTGAGGGCGTAAATGTATTACAGTTTCTGATATGATCTAAATAACTCATAAGAAGAACTATACTAATTATGCCAGCAATCTACCAGAATGAATCAGTAAGAATTGAAATTGAAGAGTCTGAAATTCCTTGGCTAAAAATATTTACGCAACAGCCCTTTAAAGAAATGAGCGAGTGCGATGACAAAACAAAGCGTCAGATTTGGGTGCTTTTAGACTTAATTGAAGTTGAAATGTTAGATTATTTTAAACCTGATAAAATTAATATCGCCTCCTTTGCCAATTACCTGCCACAAGTACACTGGCATATAATGGCACGCTATAAACAGGATAGTTTTTTTCCCGAACCTATGTGGGGGAAGAAACAACGCGAAGCACAGTTAAATTATCCACCCATGGATGTTTTTATAACTAAGCTTACACAAAAAATTACAGAATCTTTTAAACCATAAATAGACACTCTTTTTTATTCTATTCATGCGCTTTTGGTAAATAGTCGTTTTTGATCTTTGTGAGGACTTATTCTTTTATTCATAATCTGTTATCTTTGCCTGCTTATTTATACACAGATAAAATTTTATGAAAAAGCACCTGCCTTTAATGATTGTTGGTTTTGGCATATTAATTATGCTGGTTTCAATTTGGCTGCTACTTCAGCAACCAACCTCAGCAGAAGAGTTACCAGACTCTGTCAAAACATCAGCAATTACTCCCACAATAGAGTCAGTGCTTAAAACGGATAAAATCCAGTTTCCTGCTCCTACTAATAGCAAAGCCTCTTTGGGTATTAATACCAATGAAATCTACGAGCAAGATGCGAGTATTCCCTTTATAGATTTATTTCGCGTAGCAGCACCCTTTCATGAAAATATCCGCTGTCGCGCTAAAGATAAACCCTGCCTAACTTCTGCCTCGGTTGAATATGATAAACAAGGTTGGCCCAAAAAATTAAACAGCGGTAAAGCGGGTGTCTTTTTTATTCGTAATATTCACCGAGATGCCTTTCCGAAAGGTGAGTATACCGTGCTATACGAAGGTGAAGGAAAAATAAAATAC
>JAZGFW010000166.1:0-12156 GCA_036479895.1 Cocleimonas sp.
TCAGCAATGACAGAGTTATTTTCTGAAAGTAAGTATTTTTGGCTCCAGTCAGAAGGAATTGATACCGCTTCTTCATGAAGCTTAGTCAAACTACTCGGTGAACCATTTTGAAAATTCAGCTCAGAAAAGTAATTTTTCTTATTCATGCTCGACTCTCCACCTGGGCCTGTGCTAATCACTAAACGCTGACCATTACTTAGCTTTACTAAGCCTAAACCTCCACCGTAAGCACCGTTAATAGCCAGTTTAATATCATCCACTTGATTAATACTTTCCAAGTTTTTAAAGACTAGTTTACCTCCTTCCCCATAAACCAAGTATTTGCCTAATACTTGAACACCACTGGGGTGAGCACTCTCTGTAGCATGTAGAGATGCTAATGACAGACCAGAAGTTGTCTTTTTAACCACAAAGATACCTCCAGTTGAAGTATGACTATGACTCCCTGCATAAGGAAAAACGTCAGAATTTGTGCGTACAAAACCTTGGACATGCTTAACAGCAACATTTATACCGAACAAACCTTTAACAGGACTACCAAAAATACTTTTAGGTGTTGCAATATCAGGCTCATAAGCTTGATTCCAATCAAAAGACCACGATTGAGTTGACCAATTAAGTTTTCCATCAACAGCATCATGAAACTGTCGCTGTATATTAGTCGCACAAATACTCGTATCAGCTTTGTATTCTTGAGAGACTACTGAACCAATAGCAGTTTTATGCTCTACAAAGTCACGGGCTGGATCTTTCTTATCTACACAAGCTTGTAACATTAATACTGCAATCATAAATGATAATGTTTGTTTTAATTTCATTTTTAAACCCCTTTATTAGCTTCTATTTGAATAATATAACAAAGCTTAACTAGTTTGTTGCTGAATGAACTGTAAATATCCTTCAATAAATACAAAATTCTCTGCTGCTTGTTTAATATCATACCCTTCTGCATCTAATTGAGTAATCAACTTTTCAGCCTCTGTCAAAATATAGGTTATTTGGTCTTTATCAAATAGCTGGGTAGACAAGGCCAAGTCATCTTTATTCGCTGATAATAGTGTAGGAACTAGGTCAACATTTTCAATAGGAGAATCTGGATCTAAGATATCAGCTGCGAGCTTTGAATCTAAAAAATTAAAATTAGCTTCTCTAGCTATATCTTCTTGCTCCAACTCTTGTAATGCATGAGCGTCTTCACCTGCACCTTTTCGAACAGATTCCATCAGAACGTTTAAGAATTTTTTAATCGAATCTTTAATACGAGTTTGGTCGTCAGCTATGGTTGATGATGTTGCATATAATTTATCTAAAGAATCTTTTATCTCTAGTATTACTTCACTGTCTTCATTAGGTTTAAAATCAATAGCCTTGAGCATAGTATCTTTAAAATCAAGCATGAATTTTTGTAAAATCTCATGATCTTTTTTTTGTGCTTCCATCAAGGAGTCACTGTTAACTATTGTCTTTCTTTCAGCAAATAATAAGTTTCCATCCCTTCGGATTAAGTGACGCTCAAAAGCACCTGGATTTTCACTAGGGATAAAAGTCATGTCTTCCATATAGTCCTTCTTAAGCTTTAGTTTGATAAGCTATGCTAACAGTAATTCTATGCTTAAAGTACCTATAGTGAGAGATAATGGATATTTAGAGCTGACTCTGATAGGATCAAGACATACTAAAAATATGTTACTAATAACCAAATAACAAAGTATCACATGGGCTGTGATAACTTTTTAAACCTTCTAACATCATATAAAGGGGACTCATATGATCAAGCACTTTTCAGAAAATGCACTTTTACTTAGCGCCACTGTCTTATTTACAGGTCTTGCCTCAGCAACAAATACTGTTGAAGTAAGCACAAGCAAAGTTATAAATACGACTAAAACCTATACTTCTCATGGGAGCATGAATAAAAAAACCGCACTCATGATTAAATACTTACTTCGAAATCCATATCTACGCGTAGAAGCCTATGCTGGAAGGCCTACTTCTCAAATAAATAGACAAGTGAATCGTTCTGCAAATATAAACGTAAGTTACACAATAAAAGGAAAGACTGATAGAAAAACTGCTTTAAGATTAAAGAAACTTTTTCAAAACAATAAACATATTAGTATCACTGCCAATATAAATTATCAACCAACAAAGAACCCTACTCTTGCATCAAATGTTGTAAAGCCGACCTATACCACTTACTTCTCAGAATACACGCCATTTTATTATAAAGGTGTACCACCCGTTTATACTAAAGGGAATATGTTAATGTATCCTGTGAGAATAAATGAACGACAGATAGCCAGTAAAAAGGATGATACTATTTCTGTATATAAGGAAAAAACAATAGTTGCTAGCCGATAACTAACGACTAACAAGCATAAAAAAAGACCCTTACAATTCATGTAAGGGTCTTTTTTTATGCTTGTATATTTATTAAGTAATTCTAATGATGTGGATCTACCTGTGAGTCTGCCAAAGTCGTTGGTAATAATCTAAATACTTTCATACCAAGAACGACTAAGACTAATGCAAGCCCCAACCCACCTATTCCTAATAAGTACTCAGGCATAGTCGCTGTATAAGCATTATCCACACCATCAAAGAAGGTACTAGAAACTTCTGCATTAGGGAATAAAACAAGCGGATAAGATTGACCGCCAATTAAAATAACATAAATCTGAATTAGGCCACCAATAATGGCAAGTGTTGCAGCAATAACAAGCGCAGTACGGTTATTTTTAAGTAAACGACACCAAACTAAGAACATGGGCACTAGGCTACCTAGAACGATTTGTCCCCACCAAAATAGCGTTGAGAACTTATTATCACCTGCAAGAATATAACTTTCTACACCATGATGCTCAGTTGCGTATAAGTTAGCTAAGTGACGAGTTAACTCGAAAAATAGAACTAATGTGATGAAAATCGCTAAGGTATAACGTAATCTATTTAATATTTTTTCACCTAGCTCACGCCCCGTCATTTTAAATGAGGTCATCAGTACTAGAGTATAGATCGCTGTACCAAAAACATAAGATGAAACAATAAATAACGGCGCTAGAATTGCGGCATCGTAATACTGACGTGCAACTAGAAAACCAAATATAGAACCTGTACCCATTGTAAGCAAGAAGCGCCAAACCATGTTTGCAATTCCAACTGGTTTATAAAGTGCTTTCGCAGACTTTCTACGATCCATCATTGTCCAAAGATAGACAGCGATGATGCCAATAAATCCAGAATAGAGAATCATATTCCAAGCAAAGATTGACTTAAAGTTTAAAGCGCCTTTCGCCATTTCAATAACATGATGAATACTTCCTAAATCAAGCAGTAATACCAGTAAACCACCGACTAATAATGACCCTGCTAAAAAGGCAGATAAACGACCTAAGGGTTGGTATATTTTTTTACCAAATACAGTGCCAATGGTAGCTATATTCGCAGCGCCCGATGCAGCAACGATTAAAAATAATGCAAATACATGCGGCATTCCCCAAACAACTTGATTGTTCATGCCTGTTACATAATGGCCATGATGATGCATATAAGTGAAAGCACCTACCCCACCAAGAACCAATAAACCTAATAGACCAATAACACCCCAGTAACCAATGCCATTATTTTTAACTTCACTAAAAATTGCTTTCGTCGCCATGATTTATCCTTGAATCCTTAGTTGAACAGGAAAAAGTGTGCTGTTGTATGGGTGTGGTGCTAGGCGTAACTTTATGGAATGGCTCTCCCCTTCCACAAAGTTACAACAACGCAATACGCCCATACAACGGTGCAGTTTTTTCTGTAACGTTTTCATACTGTTGCAGAAGCATGAAAGAGTAATTATTGTAATATTAAACATTAGTATCTAATCCTGATAAGTGATCAACTGAGGAATCAAGGATCATATGCCCCAATATCTAACGCCAGTATTTAAACCAAGATCAGCTCGGATCTGAGTACCACCATATTGCTTAAGCGCTTTGCTTATTTTACTTTCAGGATCATTGAGATCACCAAACAGCATTGCTTGTGGTGCAGCATCAACACAGGCAGGATTTTTACCCGCGTCTACACGATGTACACACATATTACATGATTCAACTGTTCCTTTTCCTCGTGGAGTGCTAGGGCGTTGATCTTGCAGTGTTTCATGTACAAAACTTCTTGCCTTATAAGGACATGCCATCATACAGTAACGACAACCAATACAGACATGCTTATTGACTTGCACGATACCATCAGCTCGCTTCATTGAAGCTCCTGTTGGACACACATCAACACAAGGTGCTGTATCACAATGTTGACACATTACAGGCAGTGACACCGTGTGACCTGTCATCTTTTCGGTTACTTTAACTTTACGAATCCATTGAGCCTGCTGCGCATCATTTGATTTTGGGTCATTACCCCATCCGTGCTCTTTTTGACACGCCTCTACACACGCATCACCACCGTCAGTAAGTTTATTGGTATCGATCAACATCCCCCAACGAACGGCGTTAGTAACAGCATCACCTACAGGCTTTGCTTCAACTTCACGCAGAAAAACACCCGGTATAACTGTAGCGGCTACTGCTGTACCTGCGACGCCAGATAAAAACTTACGGCGATAAGAATCAATATTACTCACTGATAGACTCTCCTTTTACATCTTTAGTTATGGCGCTGTTCATAGCACTATTTAGGGCATTGTTGCTAAGGGTTAATTTCTTAGACTCATCAGATTTAGGCACTGACAACGATTTTTCCACCTTATGAATAGCATCATTAGGTGCTTTAGCAGTTGACCCATCTGAGTTGACAGGGTGATCAACATGACATTGGAAACAATCTAACTGAGCAGCCACAAAGCCATGACAGGTTGAACAAAAATGCTCTGGATTAGTGTGTCTTAACACTTCACCATTATGTTTTTCGGGAACATGACAATTGATACATGCGTTAAGGCTGTACTTTTTTGTACGAATTCCCTTAATCATTGTTTCATCACGTTTATGCAGTAACTCATCCATATGATTTTTTCTCATATGTTTGACATGCGCATCACGAACTTCATCACTTTTGAATTGCTTAACGGCTTTCATTAGTTTTGGTGGCTGGCTATCTCCACAGGCAGTTAACCCGAAGCCAATCAACAACATTAATGACATTAAAAAGAATGACTGCATTTTTTTAGAGTGACGAATAAACATATTTCCCTAAACCTTCACTAAAAGACAAAAAGCCTGACTGGAATCCAGTCAGGCTAAGAGAGTATTAAATGAGATTAACCACCAAGGCCCATTTCGATGTAACCCGTAGGACATACATCAGAACAGATATGACAACCAACACACTTGTCGTAGTCAGTATCAACATAACGACCCGTAGTCGATACATCTTTCTTTACACGGAAGACAGCATCTTGTGGGCAGTAGATAACACAGTTATCACACTCAAAACAAAGACCACAACTCATACAACGCTCTGCTTCACCAACAACCTGCTCTTCTTCAAGGGCATTCATTCGCTCAACAAAGTGTCCTAGTACATCATCTTTGCTAGGTACATCTTCTGTACGTTTGTTACGATCAACTTTTTCAAAGTGACCTAAAAATAACTCACTAGACTCAACGATTTCATGCTCAGAACGATCATCGTAGTTATGTACAGCGTAGTTATCGCTATCTGTACCACGAAGATCTTCTTCTTTACCTTCATCGTAATCAACAGGGCTAAGATCGTATTCTTTAAGCTTGTCTAATAAGTCAAAGTGATGTTTATCAACTTTAGGACGCTTATCCATCTTCTCGTCTTTTTGTGTTAAGAAATGGTTAATCGTTTCAGCAGCAATAGATGCTTGACCAATCGCAGTCGTTAGTAGATGTGGACGAACGATATCGCCTGCTACGAAGTGGCCTTCTTTACCTGGCACTTGATAGAAGTTATCTGCATCAATCGCGTTACGATCATTGCCGTACTCTTCAACACCATCAAGATCACCAAACTGACCTATCGCAGATACAATTAAATCAGCTTCGATAACAGTCTCTTTTCCGCCTTCTTTTGGCTTAGGTATATTACCTTCCATTACCGCTTCAACAACTTTCAGTGCAATGGCACGACCTTCGTCATTCACAATAATTTCTGTTGGCATAACTTCTGTAAGAATTGTTACACCTTCAATGAGTGCGTCTTGCACTTCGTGCTCTGCCGCTGTCATTTGATCTAATGGGAATAATGACGTTAATGTCACTTCACAAGGCACTTTGCTTGCAGGTTCAGCATCATGTTTGATAACACCCGTTGCAGAATCTTCACCTTTTTCGGTGTAATCCGCTAATGTACCAATACGACGAGAAACAGATACCACGTCGATAGACGTATCACCACCACCGACACACACAATCTTTTGTGCTGTGTACTTCATGTCACCTAAGTTAAAGGCTTCAAGGAAATCTACTGCTGTAATTGCGTTTGGAACATCATCCCAATTATCAACAAATAAGCCACGACCGTTTTTACAACCTAATGCCCATAGAACGGCATCGTAATCTTTTTCTAATGACTCTACTGTTACGTCTTTACCTACACGTGTGTTTAGCTTAACTTCCACACCATCCATGTTTGTAATACGTGCAATTTCTGCATCCATGCTATCACGAGGTACACGATAACCGGGGATTCCGTAACGTGCCATGCCGCCTAACTGTGGGTGATCGTCAAAAATCGTAGAAACATGACCCATTTTACGAAGTTGGTAAGCAGCTGCCATACCAGCAACACCACCACCGATGATAGCTACTTTTTTACCACTCTTAGTAGCAGAATCATCAAAAGTTAAACCTGCTGCTGTCGCTTGATCACCGATGTATTGCTCAACAGAGTTGATACCAACAAAGTCATCAACATCGTTACGGTTACAACCTTCTTCACAAGGCGCAGGACAAACACGACCCATCATTGATGGGAAAGGGTTAGCAGCGGTAGAGCGACGGAATGCATATTCTTGCATGGTCATATCGCCTGTTGGCTTTTCTATGCCACGTACAATCTGTAACCAACCACGAATATCTTCACCTGAAGGACAAGAGCCCTGACAAGGTGGAGTCTTCTGGATATAAGTAGGACACTTGTAAGAAGTATCTTCTTGGAAAATGTGCTTTTCCATGCTATCCCATGTGTCGTCGCCATCTTCATAACGTCGAAACGTGAGACCTTGTGCTAATGTTTTATCATCAGGTGAAGTTGCCATGCTTATTCTCCTTGCTCAATCCCATTGGATTGGAAAAGTTAATCTAAATTTATGGTTTGTTTGTTGCTTATAATAGAAATAAGCAACAACACTTTATTTCTTTGCGCCTTTCTTTGAATCTTTTTTATCTGATTCTTTTTTCTTTGGTTCCTCTGCTTCTTTCGCAGCTTTTTCTGCAGCAGCTTTTTCACGCGCTGCTGCCCACTCTGCCTCTTCAGCAGCGTCTCTAGCTTCTATTTCTTCTTCTGTTAGCTGACCTTTTAAAACTAGTGCACTACTCACTAACTGGTGAACACTTACAATCATATCCATGGTAAAACCATAGTACGGTACAACTTTTGTAAACTGTGATTTACATATCGCACAGATAGCAGCCATATGTGTTACTTGATGCTTTTCAGTAACGTGCTTAAGTGCTTCCATACGGGGTTGCGCACCTTTAACACGAATCTCCATCAAGTCATCAGTCAATATTCCACCACCACCACCACAACAGAAAGTAGCATCGTGAATGGTATCCGCAGGCATATCAACATAATTATTACAGACTGCTTTAATTACATTACGCGGCATTTCAAATTGCCCACCAGGCTTTGGTCCCATACGCGAACCACGAGCGATATTACAAGAGTCATGAAATGTTAGAACTTTGTCATCATTCTTACTCTTATCAATAGTCAGTTTTCCAGCAGCTAGAGCTGGTTCTGTAATTTCTAATACATGTTGTGGGATAGGATAATTCTGATCTAAGAAGTCAAAAGGCCCTGCTAAGGTATTTAAGAAGTTATAAGCCACACGCCATGCATGCCCACATTCACCAAACACAATACGTTTAACACCTAAATCTTCGGCTGCTTTACGAATACGTAATGAAACTTTACGCATATTTTCGTAACTACCAATAAACATGCCAAAGTTTGCACCTTCTGACGCATAAGAACTCAATGTCCAATCAAGACCAAGCTCGTGGAATACTTTTGCGTATCCCATTAGTCCATCAACATGAGGCTCTGCAAAGAAATCAGCTGATGGAGTAATCAGTAAAATATCAGAACCTTTTTTGTTTAAAGGCAGTTTTACATCTACACCTGTCTCATCAAATATATCTTCTTCTAGGCCTTCAAGCGTGTCAGCTAAAGCACCTTCGGGTAAACCAAGGTTATTACCAATCTTATTTAGCTTACCCATAATCTCAGTACAGTACTTTTGACCCATACCAATATGATCTAGAATTTCACGAGCAGCCATTGAAATTTCTGCCGTATCAATACCGTAAGGGCAAAAAACAGAACAACGACGACATTGTGAACACTGGTGATAGTAGTTATACCAATCTTTTACAACATCTTCTGTTAACTCTGCAGCGCCAACAAACCCAGGCATACCCATTTTACCAAAGAATTTTCCGGCAAATGTGAAGTAGCGACGATAAACTTTTCTAAGTAAATCTTGACGCGCAACAGGCATGTTTTTTGGATCACTAGTACCAATGTAGTAATGGCACTTATCAGTACAAGCACCACACTTTACACAAATATCCAAAAAAACCTGAAATGAACGATAACGACCTTTAAGGTCAGACATTTTATCTAGAGCGCGTTCTTTCCAATTCTCGACGAGTGTGTCTGTATCGCCATAGTTATCCACGCCTTCTGGCATAGTAAAATCTGTAGGAAAATGCATATCCTCTTGAAAATCTGGCTTTGATATCCAAGGACCATGACCTTTCATAGCATCAGGCTGAAGACCAGGGATATCTAACTGCCCATCTTCACCTGTAACTTTTGGTATTTCGTAATCTGCCATGATTTACTCCTAATCCAACTCATCCATGAACATCTTACCCTGCTTTTCAAGTTTTGCAGCCCATGGCGCAAGGTGACGTTTCTCACGCGGGTTATCTACTTGGTTACGGGTAGGACTAAAGAAAATACCAGGCGCATGTAATAACTTACTGATAGGAAAGATAAACATCAGTGTTAAAACCAAACCAAGGTGTAATAACAAGGTGAAATCGGCAGGTAATGGTTGCCAATCAAATGTTATTAGCCCTCTAAAAAATGCCTTCACCATAACAATATCAGTATGATTAACAAACTGCATCATCAATCCAGAAACACCGATCATTATTAATAATAACAACATCACAAAATCTGAGGGTGCTGAAATATAACGAACACGATCAATTAAAAAGCGACGTGCCAATAAGCCTAAAAGCCCAAGAACAAATAAAAAACCTGCATATTTACCGAAAGGTTGCATGAATTGAATCACACCCCAAATAGGCTCTTGCACATAACGGAAGTGACGAAGAACAATTACAAGCATTCCATAATGAAATAATATACTCAATATCCAGAGTAGTTTGTCTGCACGAAACAAGCTCTTGAATAACAAGACTTCTTGCAGCATACGAATAACGACACCACCTTGTGTAACAGGCGCTGGGGTCGTAGGTATTTTTAGAGGCGCAGGTGTTTTCCAATAAAGACGGACTTTATTAGCAACACCTACAACTAAAACAATAGTAGCAGCCCAAAACAAAACTGCATAAATAACGCCAATGGTGTTCATCAACCAACTCCTAAAAAATACACTTCTTTTTCAAAAACTTACTACCAACGCTTAAGGTAGGAATAATAAGTTTTTGAAAAAGAATGGGATTTAAAAACCCCAAACTCTTCCTGTACATACTAATTAATTATTAGTTATACACAACCTGTTGGCTTTGGAAGACCTGCATACTTACATGCTTGCTTACCAGGACCGTAAGGGAATAAAGAGTAAAGGTACTTTGAATTACCTTTATCTTTTCCTAAACGCTTACCAACAGCTTTAGTAAGAACACGTACCGCAGGTGCGATTTGGTATTCTTCGTAGTATTCACGTAGGAAATTGATAATATCCCAGTGCTCATCTGTTAAATCTACATCTTCGCCTTTTGCAAGTGCTTCGCCGATCTCTGGCGTCCATGAAGAAAGGTCAATTAAGTACCCTTCTTCGTCTAATTCAATTGACTCACCGTTTAATTCAAGTGTTGACATAATAATTTCCTCTTGCTTATATATTTATATATAAAAATAAAATTAGCTAAAAATCGTACAACTCAATTTTCTAAAAATTAAGTTACACAGGTTTTATAGCCAGCTTTGCGTCGTCTCATTCTCTACTGTTAAGTCGACAAAACCTGCATAATCAACAGATTTGATACCATCGATCATACGATCTTCACTTAAACCACGTGCTGCTAGATCACCACCTAAAACATAAACAGACACATCGCCCATTGCTGTTTTAAGTTTATCAGAAAATGATGTACCTTCTAACGCGCCAACTGCCGCATCTTCGATCATCAAAACTGAATCACCTTTACTCACATGATTTAAACAACTTCTAAAAGACACCTTTTCAAACGGTGACTTGTTTACAATATGTAGCATTGCCATTTCAATATTCTCCGTTTAGGGTCTAAAAACTTAGTGTAACTTCTTGTTCAGCCATAACAGCAGCCATTTCAGAACGATCAACCATGATAATTGAAGGCTTTTCTGCCCAATCATCATCTTCATCTTCCCAAACTAGATCCATAAGATCATCTTGAGTCAGACCACGTTCTTCTAAAGATTCTTTCGAAACATATAACTTCTTAATTTCGTAATCACCTAACGCTTTATAGGTATTTGAGAAGTTCTTTTGACCTATACCATCCGTATTTTGACCTTTAGTGATTTGGTAAACACCATCGTCAATAAAAGCTAGAGATACGTCTTGTTCAAAAGCAGCAGAGATTAATACAACCTCTAGAGACTCAAGTGCGTAAACTGTTCCATAAGGCGCTTTGCGATTAACAAACATGAATTTTTTAGTAGCCATTTCTATTAATCTCCCTTAGTCGCCAAACACAACTGTACGATCAGATTCAATTCCACCTTCGATCAACTGACCTAAGCCAGAGATACGAAAACCTTCGATCATATTATTCGAATCAAAACCTTGACGCTTTGCTTCATCCGCATCCATAAGACCACGACGTTGAGCCGCAGCAATACAGATAACCAAATCTAAATCATGCTCTTTAGAAAGCTCAGACCATTCTTTTTGAATCAAACGATCATCACCTGGAGGCACACTTAAACTAGAACCGTTGTTTACGCCATCATGGTAGAAGAACACACGAAAAATCTCATGCCCTTGCGCCAATATTGCACGACAGTACTGCAGAGCCGAATCAGCAGATTGATGCTGATAAGGCCCTTCATTAATCATAATTGTAAATTTCATCTATATATCCTTATCTAAAATCGTTCTTAGAAACGAATGTGCGTTGATGAATTCAAGTTTGCACGAGCACCACGCCAGTTATCGATATGGTACTTAGTGAAAGGTAGACCCGTCACTTCGAAGAAACGAGGCCATCCGATACGCTCAACCCACTCGTTGATGCGCTCCCAATCACGTGCGCCTTCTTTATAACAATCAAGAATCTTCTTAACGATTGCAGTAGCTTCAGGCCAGCGAGGTGGGTTATTCGGGATACCAGCAGCAACTAGACGTTGGAATGTTGGCTTACCACGTGCGTTTGAGTGATTACCACCGATCCAAACTGCAAGTTGAGTAAACTCATGGTCATTGATCTGCATTGGAGGACACGGAGGGTAACAAGCACCACAACAAATACATTTTTTCTCATCAACTTCCAACGAAGGCTCTCCATCAACCATTGCAGGACGAATCGCAGCAACAGGACAACGTGCAACAACAGAAGGACGTTCACAAACATTACCAACAAGAGAGTGATCTATCTTAGGTGGCTTAGTGTGCTGTACGTTAATTGCGATATCGCCTTGACCACCACAGTTAATCTGACAACAAGATGTTGTGATATGAACACGGTTAGGCATGTTCCAGTTAGTGAATTCGTC
>JAZGFW010000167.1:0-2817 GCA_036479895.1 Cocleimonas sp.
TAAGTTGGGCAACAGTTTTAAATAAACGTGAAGGTTACCTTAAGGCTTTTGAGGGTTTCGATATTGAGAAGGTGGCAAAATACTCTGAAAATAAAATTGCAGAGCTATTAGATAACCCGGAAATCATACGCAATAAACTTAAAGTTAATGCAACGGTTATTAATGCAGGGTGTATTATTGAAATGCAAAAAGAGTTTGGTAGTTTTGATGCGTATATTTGGCAGTTTTGTGGTGGCAAACCTATTCTAAATAAATGGAAAAACCTGTCAGATGTGCCTGCCAAAACTGCTGAGTCTGATGTTATGAGTAAAGATTTAAAAAAACGGGGTTTTAAATTTATTGGTACGACAATTTGTTATGCCTTTATGCAGGCGACAGGCATGGTCAATGACCATACCGTAGATTGCTTCTGTTATAAAAAACTATCATAGTCTTGCCAAAAATCGGCTTGTGTTTACTCAAGCGCGCTATTAGACTAATCCCATAATATATTAAAGAGTGTGTAGAAGTATGTTTCAAGGCAGCATGGTTGCATTAATCACCCCAATGACTATGTCGGGTGATGTTGATAACAAGGCATTAGAGGCGTTAGTTGCATTTCATATTGAAAATGGCACGGATGCTATCGTGGCGATGGGGACAACGGGTGAATCAGCTACATTTTCTCATAAAGATCATCGCGCCATTGTTAAACAAATCATAAAATTTGTAGGCGGTAAAATTCCTGTGATTGCAGGAACGGGTTCTAACAGTACGTCTGAGGCACTAGCATTAACTCAAGCGGCAAAAGATGATGGGGCAGATGCCGCTTTATTGGTGTCTCCTTATTATAATAAACCACCGCAAGAAGGTTTGTATCAGCATCATAAATTGATTGCAGAGAAAGTAGATCTTCCACAACTTTTGTATAATGTACCAGGTCGAACGTCCGTGGATATGTTGCCAGAAACAGTGGAGCGTTTATCAGCATTAGAAAATATTGTCGGTATTAAAGAAGCTACGGGTGATTTAAGCCGAGTAAAAGATATTATAGATCGCTGTGGTTCAGATTTCGATTTGATAACAGGCGATGATGCAACGGCTATGGAGTTTATTTTATTAGGTGGTAAGGCTGATATTTCGGTAACCGCCAATGTGGCACCAGCGCAAATGCATGAGATGTGTAAAGCGGCACTAGCCGGAGATCGCGCCAAGGCAGAAGCATTTAATACTCCTTTGTTAGAACTCCATTCAAAGTTATTTGTCGAAGCTAATCCAATTCCTGTGAAATGGGTATTGCATAAAATGGGTTATGGAGATAATACCGTACGCTTACCGTTAGTGTCACTGGCTGATGAATTTCATTCGGTTTTAATAGAAGCAGCTACGGCGGCAGGAATCAAACTTACCAGTTAATCCTCTAAAAAAACACTTAATGAAATAATATAAAAGATAAAATAAGTATGAGTTTACTTCAAAAAAAAATAAGGGTTGGTTTGATTGCTTTGCTAGTGCTAAGTATAACGGCCTGTAGTTCGATGGATAATGCGCTTGATACTAAAGTAGGTATTAACTATCGTAACAATACAACAGTAAATGTTCTGGTGTCACCCGAAGGGCTGGTGGCGCCAACGTATGATATGAGATTTGCTTTACCAAAGGGTGAGGTAAACTCAAATAATAAAACGGTTGTTGATATTCGGCCGCCAGATTTAATCCAATAAATGCTTCGGTTTGCCTCACTAGGGAGTGGTAGTAAAGGTAATGCGACATTAATAGAGTCTGGGGTCAATGATAATAGTACCCGTATTTTGCTTGATTGTGGTTTTTCAACCAAAGAGCTTGAGGCAAGGCTAGCAAATTTAAAGCGTTCTGCAGATACACTCACCGCAATTGTTATCACACACGAGCATTCAGACCATATAGCAGGAGCAGGGCGTTTATCTCGTAAATACCGTATCCCCGTTTGGCTTACAGTAGGTACTTACCACATGTGCCGTGATAAAGATTTTGCGCAGACGCACTTTATTGATAGTCATGCTGACTTTTCAATAGATGATATAAGGCTTCACCCCTTTCCTGTGCCACATGATGCAAGAGAGCCGTGTCAGTTTGTTTTTTCAGATGGTGCTTCACGATTAGGAATAGTTACTGATCTAGGGTGCCATACTCCTCATATCATTCGGCATTTAAATAACCTTGATGGATTAATGTTAGAGTGCAATTATGATAAAAAAATGTTGTTTGGTGGTTCGTACCCAAAGACATTGAAAGAAAGAGTAGCAAGTTTTAAAGGCCATTTAGGAAACGAACAATCAAGCCATTTACTAAAAGAACTTGAATTAACAAAATTGAAACACATAATAGGTGTTCACGTTAGTGAAAAAAACAATACCCCTGAGTTAGCCTTGCAAGCACTTTGCGAAGGTATGAGCTGCCAGAAAAATGATGTATCGCTGGCCTCTCAATCGACAGGTTTTTCATGGCGCGAACTACGTTAAAATGGTGCAAATGTAAGGCTAAAATTTTTTATTAAATTATTTGATAAAAAGTTATTGACTCCAAAATTCAACTGCCTATAATGCGCCTCCTCTGACGCAGAACAGATAGATAAATCAATCTGATTTGAAGAAGAATTATTGCTAAATAAGTTAATTAAAACGTTGACAGATTTAGCAAGGAGATTATACTTCTCCACCTCGTTCAGGCACAGGCTTGAACTGACCTTTAAAAAATGAGAACCAGAAAAACTTGTGTGGGTGCTTGTGGCTTGTGTTTATAACGCAAGAAGCAAGAATCCAAACAAGCGAAGTAAATATTCATTTATGCATTTATGTA
>JAZGFW010000168.1:0-51252 GCA_036479895.1 Cocleimonas sp.
GCTTCGGCAACACGTTTGTAATCACGGTTAAAAAAGGCGTGTAAGTTTTCTGCTAAATAACGCTGGTCTTTTGGTTCTAGGGTGCCAACAATACCGAAATCAACGGCGATGTATTTAGGATCTTTAGGATTAGTATCATCAATAAATACATTGCCGGGGTGCATATCAGCATGAAAAAAGTTGTGCTTAAATACTTGGGTAAAGAAAATTTCAACACCACGTTCACCTAAGACTTTCATATTGATATTCTTGTCGATCAACTCTTGGGTGTTACCTACGGGGATGCCGTAGATACGTTCCATCACCATTACTTCTGGGGTGCAATAATCCCAATAGACTTCAGGAACATAGAGATCGGGTGAGCCTTCGTGGTTGCGGCGTAATTGGCTTGCGTTGGCCGCTTCTCGCCCTAAATCGAGTTCATCAAAGATAACTTTTTCATAATCTTCGACGACTTCAACAGGGCGTAACCGTCTGCCTGTGTCGCTGACTTTGCTGACCATTTTTGCGATTAAGTGCATAAGGTCAATATCGTGGCGAATGGTTTTTTCTATTCCGGGTCTAACGACTTTTACAATGGCATCTTTGCCATCATGCAAGGTTACGGTATGGACTTGCGCGATAGATGCTGATGCGAGTGGCGTTTCATCAAAGTCTTTAAATAATTCGTCGATGCTTTTGCCGAGAGACTTTTCAATAATCACGCGAGCTTCTTTGCCCGAAAAGGGTGGAACATTATCTTGTAACTGAGCTAATTCATTGGCTAAATCATCGGACAACATATCACGTCGGGTTGATAGTATTTGCCCGAACTTGACAAACACAGGGCCTAAATCTTCTAGCGCTAAACGGATGCGTTCAGCCTTGGGTGCGCGGTTTTCACGTTTCTCTTTATTCCAGTTCCACGGTGATGCATGGTAGATAAAGCGTAAGGGGCGAAAGGCAGGAATCGCATAAATAATTTCATCTAAATTATGACGAATGAGTACACGGTTAATCTCAAAGAGGCGCGGTAATTGGGGTAAGAAACTCATGGCTCTTAATTAGACCTTATTGTTTTTAGATTGAGCGGGCAAGTTGTTGATACGTGCTTCTAGGCGATCAATACTCATGCGGACTTCATCCACCTCATCCATAAATTCAGCCACTTCGGCATTGGCGGGTGATAAGCCTGACTCTTCGCTAATGTACTCGCCCGTGTTCAGCTTCATCGCTTCGGCACTGTCTTTGAGCCAACCTGTGACACTGCGAACGGTCTCACCTGTGCGGTAGGCAAAAATATCCCCCACTAGCTTTGAGAATAACTCTTCCCAGTCAATATCAACTTCACGCAAAATAGCACTAAATTTTTCGGCAACGTGCATGTCACCGTCAATTTCCACATCGCTTTCAAGCAAAGTAGTGCCTGCATTTTTTGATGTGCTGAGTTGAATTAAAGCCATCGGTGAACCATGAATGGTTGCATCAACTACCGCTTTGTTTTCGGTGTTGTTATTTTCATCATCTTCTTCACTTTCATCTTCAGCCTTATCGCCAGAATCAACCTCAAGCGGATAATTCCCCATCACTTGTATGCCTGAAGCATTGGGCAAAAAGAACAGGTTAATCTCTAAACCCGTAATATGAAAACGAATAATCTTACCTTCTAGCTCAGCCAAACGTGGCAAGGCTTCACCATCAAGCTTTAACCATGCATTGATGGCAGTTTCTATGCCTGCGAGTAAAGGAGTAGGGACTATCATAGATGAATAATGATCACTTATTTATAACTTGATTAAAACTTATAACCAATATGCAAAGCGACCACACCGCCTGTCATATTATGGTAAGAGCATTTCTCAAAACCAGCCTCTTCAAACATGCCTTTCAAAGTTTCTTGATCTGGGTGCATTCGAATAGATTCTGCCAAGTAGCGATAGCTTTCTTCATCATTTGCCACAACTTTACCAATCAGCGGTAATAGCTTAAAAGAGTAGGCATCGTAGATAGTGTTTAAACCTGGTACAACAGGTTTTGAGAATTCTAATACCATAAGCTTTCCACCGGGCTTTAAACAACGATAAATAGAACGCAAAGCCGCCGCTTTATCTGTCACATTACGCAAACCAAATGCCATAGTGGTGATGTTGTAGGTATTGTCATCAAAGGGCAGTTCTTCAGCATTGGCTTCAACGTATTCGATATTGCCTGCGATACCCATATTGGTAAGACGCTGACGCCCATTTTCTAACATAGATGGATTAATATCAGAGAGGGTTACCCTTCCTGTTGGGCCAACAATACGGGTAAATTTAATCGCTAGATCACCGGTGCCACCGGCAAGATCAAGAATAGTATCGCCTTTTTTTGCACCCGACTTTTCAATGGTGTAACGCTTCCATAAGCGATGCACACCTGCTGACATAAGATCATTCATTAAATCGTATTTGTCGGCTACTGAATGAAAAACACCAGCGACCTTATCAACTTTATCTTCAACCGCAACTTGTTCATAGCCAAAGTGGGTTGTGTTTTGATCCTTTGTTGAATCAGAAGGTGACTGTGCTTTTGGCATGTTGAATTACCTATCGGTGAGTTTAAGGGGAGTTTACAGGAAGGAGGCGATTATGAGTAACCGTATTTATTAAGAGAGGTCTCATTATACTAAAAGAGACCTTTGCACGAATCAGGTGACGAGTAAAAATGACTAATATTTCACTGCTTTTAATTGAAAAACTTGCTAATAACCCGTTATTAGCTTCATTTTCCGTCTCAATCAGTAAAATATTAGCCTATTTTAGCAAGCTTACTGTTTTGTTGTTTAAAAACGGATAACTTGATTATTAGAGCTTCATCCGTTTCTTTCGCCACTGACTTGTGTAAAGATCTCTAAAAATATTATTTTTTACGTAGTTCTATAGAATCTAACGCTAAATCTAATGCGGTAAGCGCAGCGCCATATAAACCCGCTTGATGTCCCATTGCAGGGCTTGATATTCTTACTGGGTTGGGTGAGTTTTTCATGATAATTTCTAACTTAGGCAACAGTTGTTCGAAGAGCGCATCAGAAGGGAAGTCAATCATTACTTCATTGAGATCTAGCACACTATGTAATACCCAAATTGCATCACAAAGTGTCTTACAATATTCATCAATATTCTGGTTAACGTTCCTGTCGCCTGAAATAAGGTATGGTACGAGTTCATCCAGAGCATGCCTTGGTTTATTAAGTGACTCTAAAAGATCAGCAAGTGCGCCATCAGTACTTAATAGTTGTTCAAATGAATATTGATTAGGTGCGTTACCTAATTTTATGTGACCTATTTCCCCTGCCCAACCATGACTACCACTTAGTATTTCACCTTTTAAGGCTATACCTGAACCAACACCAGAATAAATATGAAGGTATGCAAAGGATAAGTTTCGAAGCCTCGGTTGTTGGTGTAATTCAGAAGTAGTGCCTAAGTTCACATCATTATGGATACTTACAGGATAGGACAGGTCCTTTACAATTTGCTGAATAAATTCAGTACCTTCAATACATTTCAGTTTGGGGGCTATCGGGATATTATTATCATTTTCTATTACGCCAGGTATCCCAATTGTTAAACTAAATATTTTTTCTTCATTGGGTACAGCTTTGTGTAAAGTAATAAGTGATTCATGTATTCCAGAAATAATGCTTTGTAACGAATCAGTATTGTAATGTTTCGAGCTTAGAAGCGGGGTGACGTTACCGGTATAATCTGACCAAGCTAGGTCAATATAGAAAATGTCACCTGCAGGTCGTAAAACAATCCCTAAGGAATAAGCTGCATCAGCATGAAGCTCAAGAAGAGAAATAGGGCGGCCTTGTTTTCTTGCTGAGGGTTCTATTATTTCTGCATCTTTTAAAAGCCCTTCATCGACTAACTCTGACACAACAGCGGTTACGGCAGCGGCCGAGATACCCAGATCTTTTCCTAGTTTTAATCTTGAGTTATTACCGCCATAGCGAATATTTGATAGTACTGCTTTGCGATTAATTTGCCGAATTCGGCTAGGCCCTGATCCATTCTTTATTGATGTCATAGCTGTTGATTTGGCAGTTTCCTTGTTTTGCAAAGATCATAGCGTAGATTGGTCGTATTTATATTTATTTCGTAAAGTGAAAGAATAACTGTTTTGCTTGAAATACCATCTATACTATTATTTAAGCGCTATCATACATACCCTGCGAATAAGAGTATTTTGAGTTGTTAGAATTTAACATGAGGATAAAATTTTGAAATTATTTAAAAGAATTGGATTAGCTGCGGCATTAGCCGTAACACTCTCTTTTTCAACCCATGCTGAGGAAGTTGAAGTACTACATTACTGGACATCCGGCGGTGAAGCAAAATCATTAATAGCGCTTAAAGAAATGTTAGAGAAAAAAGGTGTGACATGGAAGGACTTTGCCGTTGCTGGCGGTGGTGGTGATAGCGCCATGACGGTCTTAAAGTCACGTGTTGTAGCAGGCAACCCACCAGCGGCTGCTCAAATTAAAGGTCCTTCAATTCAAGAGTGGGCCGATGAAGGCACACTGGCAGATATTGATGAGGTCGCTAAAAAAGAAGGTTGGGACGATTTATTGCCAGCGGTTGTATCTAAGGTAATGAAGTATAAGGGTAAATACGTAGCAGCACCTGTTAATGTACATCGTGTTAACTGGATGTGGTCAAACCCTGAAGTGTTTAAAAAATCAGGTGCAACACTACCCACAACATGGGATGAGTTTTTTGTCGCTGCTGAAAAAATTAAAAAAGCAGGCTTTACAGCGGTTGCTCATGGTGGCCAGCCTTGGCAAGATTTAACCGTGTTTGAGTCGGTTGCCTTAGGTGTTGGTGGTGCAGATTGGTATCGTAAAGCGTTTGTGGATGTGGACATGAATACCTTGAAGGGTGATACCATGGTTAAGGTTTTTGAAACCTTTAGCAAGGTTAAACCTTATATTGATAAAGGCGCGCCCGGTCGTGACTGGAACTTAGCGACAGCAATGATTATCAAAGGTGAGGCAGGCATGCAATTTATGGGTGATTGGGCAAAAGGTGAGTTCACTGTAGCCAAAAAAATCCCAGGAAAAGATTATAACTGCACAGCAGCACCGGGTACTGTAGATGGATTCACCTTTAATATCGATAGTTTTGCTATGTTCGCGCTCAAAGATGAGGGCTCTAAAAAAGGTCAAGCCAAGCTAGCAAGTACCATTATGGACCCCGCGTTTCAAGAGGTCTTCAATCTCAACAAAGGTTCTATCCCTGCGCGTTTGAATCTGCCAATGGATAAGTTTGATGATTGTGCGAAGCTTTCTGCTAAGGACTTTGTATCAACAGCAGCCTCTAAAAAGTTAGTACCGAGTATGGCACACGGTATGTCGCTTCCATCAGCTGTTCAAGGCGCAATGAGTGATGTTGTTACACAGTTCTTTAATTCTGATAAAACGTCAGCAAAAGAAGCTACCGAGAAATTGGTGAAAGCTGTAAAAGCTGCTCAATAACTGTAGTTCGTGTTAATTCGTCACAAAAGCTATTTTGTGACGAATTAACAGTGGGTATGAAACTTATCGTTATTGCTTAAGCTAAATAAATATCCTTCACTAATGGATTTAAATGCAAAAACCTAACAGCTCATTTTCTCTAGAAAATCTATTGCCTAAATTGGTAGTAGCGCCGACATTTATTATAACTGTGATTTTTATTTATGGGTTTATTCTATGGAATACATGGTTATCATTTAGTAAGTCACGCATGCTACCCAACTATGAGTTAGTCGGACTCAAGCAGTATGAACGTTTATTTTCAAATGATCGTTGGTGGGTAGCTTCAGAAAACCTATTAATTTTTGGTGTGTTATTTATTGTCTTTTGCTTATTAATAGGCTTATTTCTCGCTATTTTATTAGATCAACAAATCCGTGCAGAAGGTGCTATTCGTACGATTTACCTCTACCCCATGGCATTATCCTTTATTGTGACAGGTACGGCATGGAAGTGGATTTTAAACCCTGAAATGGGGGTGCAAAAGTTTATGCAAGAAAGTGGATTTGAATCGTTCCGCTTTGATTGGCTGGTCGATTCAGATATGGCTATTTATACCATTGTCATAGCAGGTGTCTGGCAGTCTTCTGGATTTGTGATGGCACTTTGTTTAGCAGGTTTACGCGGCATCGATGATTCAATTATTAAGGCGGCACAGATTGATGGGGCATCATTACCCCTTATTTACCGTAAAATTATTATCCCGAGTTTACGTCCTGTTTTCTTTAGTGCTGTTATTGTACTTACGCATTTAGCGATAAAAAGTTTTGATTTAATTATTGCGCTAACAGGTGGTGGCCCAGGTTATGCAACGGATGTGCCTGCAACTTTTACGTATGCCTATGCTTTTACGCGAAGTCAGATTGGTGTTGGTTCGGCTGCATCAACGATGATGCTAATGGCAGTGGTTGCGATCGTTATTCCCTTTGTTTTTTCAGAACTTAGAAACAAGGAAGCACACTAATGAGCAACAGTCATTGGCTTTCACGAAGCTTGATTTATTTTGTTTTAATCACTGTTGCTATTTATTATTTACTACCTCTTTTTGTGATGATAGTTACATCACTAAAAAGCCTTGAAGAAATACACAGTGGGACGCTTTTCTCATTGCCACAGCATATAACCTTTGATGCATGGGAAAAGGCATGGGGAACGGCTTGTACAGGCGCAAATTGTAATGGCTTAAAAGGTTACTTTTGGAACTCACTGTTAATCACGATACCTGCCATTATAATTACTACGATGATTGGGGCGGTTAATGGTTATGTATTGACGAAGTGGACTTTCAAAGGCAGTAATCTGTTTTTCGGCTTATTATTAATTGGAACCATGATTCCTTTTCAAGTGATTCTTTTACCTATGGCACGTACCTTGGGTACCTTAGGGCTGTCAGGTTCAATCACTGGTTTGATTACAGTACATGTAATCTATGGGCTTGCTTTTACTACGCTGTTTTTTAGAAATTATTATGTCAGTATTCCGAGTGAATTAGTCAGTGCGGCACGTATTGATGGTGCCAGTTTTTGGCAGATATTTATGCGTGTTATTTTACCTTTATCTATTCCTATTATTATTGTTTCTGTTATTTGGGAGTTTACCCAAATCTGGAATGATTTTTTGTTTGGTGTTGTTTATTCAGCAGGTGACCAACAACCCATTACGGTAGCATTAAACAATTTAGTCAATACCAGTACCGGTGTTAAAGAATATAATGTTGACATGGCTGCAGCTATTATCGCCGCGTTACCGACCTTGTTTGTCTATATCGTTGCCGGTAAATATTTTGTGCGAGGTTTAACAGCTGGCGCAGTAAAAGGATAATATGAAGTCACTCAAAATACAGAATATTGAGAAAAAATTTGGCTCATTTACTGCCTTAAAAAACATTAACCTTGATATAGAAGCAGGGAAGTTCTTGATTCTTGTGGGCCCCTCAGGCTGTGGTAAATCAACTTTGCTCAGTATAATTGCGGGCTTAGAACCGGTTACTTCAGGGAGAATATTTATTGGTAATACCGATGCAACTTCTCTTGAACCTAAAGACCGTGATATTGCGATGGTGTTTCAATCGTATGCTTTATACCCCAATATGACTATTCGCAAGAATATTTCTTTTGGCTTGGAAATGCATAAAGTCCCTACAGATGAGCAGGAGAAAATTGTAAAAGAAGTCGCTGAAATGTTACAAATAGAACCTTTGTTGGAGCGCAAGCCGAGTCAGCTTTCTGGCGGGCAGCGACAACGGGTGGCAATGGGTCGTGCTTTAGCACGTGACCCTTCGTTATTCTTATTTGATGAGCCTTTATCAAACTTAGATGCAAAACTACGCGTTGAAATGCGCGCAAGAATTAAAGAGCTACATCAGCGTACAAAAACTACCATGGTATATGTGACCCATGACCAAATAGAAGCAATGACATTAGGTGATGTAATTGCCGTAATGAAAGACGGTGAAATTCAGCAGTTTGGTACACCTAAAGCGATTTATGATAATCCTGATAATCTATTTGTAGCTGGGTTTATGGGTAGTCCATCCATGAACTTTATTCCCTGTAACGTGAGGGATCATGAGGGGAATATTGTGCTTGAAATTAAGAGTGCGTCTCACTCGTATATGATCGCGGTTGACCATCTATCTGATGGACTTGATCGTTATATCAATAAACAAGTACTCTTCGGTTTGCGCCCAGAACAGATTTCTGATTTACCTAGAAAAAATACGCCTAATAACGCGACTGAAAATATTAAAAATAACCCTGTTGAGGTCGTAATGGATTGTAAGGTAAATTTTATTGAGCCAACGGGCCCAGATACATTGATTAGCGTTCAACTTAACAACACTAAAGTGACTTGTCGGATACACCCTGATACAGATTGCTTTCTAGAAGATGTGATACCTTTGAAGTTTGATTTATCAAAAGCTGTCTTTTTTGACCCTAAAACTGAAGAAAGAATAATATAATGCTTGAGCCTGTCCCTAGAATTATTGCTGATATCGGTGGAACCAATGCGCGTTTTGCCCTATTGAGTAATGGTAATATACAAGATGAAATTTTACTTCAAGCCGCTGATTACTCTGGTTTTGTCATTGCAGTACAAGATTACTTATCTAAAATAGGTAATCCTATAATCAAAGAGGTTGCAGTTGCTATTGCTACACCCATTGGCGATGACAAAATAAAAATGACCAACCATAATTGGTCATTCTCGATAGAACAAGCACGGCAGGACTTACAATTAGACCGCCTCATATTTAGAAATGATTTTTCAACATTAGCATTATCAATTCCTCACTTAGATCGCTCTGTCTGCCATCAAGTAGGAGGAGGAGAAAGGAAAGATCATAGTCCTATTGGTGTCCTCGGGCCAGGTACTGGTCTAGGTGTATCTGGTTTAATATACTCTGATACTAAATGGCACCCCGTTGAAGGAGAAGGAGGGCATGTTAGCCTGAGTCCAGTAACTAAAAGAGAATGTGAGATATTAGAGCTATGCTTACAAAAAGATGAACATATATCTGCAGAACGTCTCATTTCGGGAATGGGGTTACAAAAAATATATCAGTCGCTTTGCAGACTTGAAGGTCAACAAGAAAAGTACTTCTCAGCCGAAGAAATATCAGAAAATGGACTGAATAATATTGATAAAAACTGCGTGGAAACACTTGAAGTTTTTTGTGGTTTATTGGGTACCGTTGCAGGGAATCTTGCATTAACTTTGGGTGCAAAAGGCGGGATATATATTGGTGGCGGAATTATTCCTAAGCTAGGCGGCTTCTTTGAAAATTCTTCCTTTAGGGAGCAATTTGAAAATAAAGGACGCTTTACGGACTATCTAAAGAAAATCCCCGTGTTTGTGATTCATTCGCCTCACGCCGCTCTGATTGGAATAAGCCAATCATTTGATTAAGATTAACTCATTTCTTTATAGTCTTTATAAGGGCTTTCTTTAGTTGTTATACTCTCTAGCTGTTAAAAAAGGATTTGGTAATGAGTATAAATAAAGAAGGGAAAGTTAAAAAACTTCAAGGTGTAAAACTAAGAGGTGCAGAAAAAGTTGCCCGTATTCCTATCAAGGTAGTACCTAGCACTGAAGTTAAGCGTAAGCCACCATGGATAAGGGCTAAAGCACCAACGACACCAGAAGTAAAACGCCTTAAAAAAGTACTTAGAGAACAAAAGCTTGTTACCGTTTGTGAGGAAGCTGCTTGCCCAAACTTAGGGGAATGTTTCACCAAAGGTACAGCAACCTTTATGATTATGGGTGATATTTGTACTCGTCGCTGCCCATTTTGTGATGTAGGGCATGGTCGTCCAAATCCTTTGGATGAAAACGAACCTGCTAGCCTTGCAGAAACCATACAAGCGATGGCGCTAAAATATGTGGTAATAACCTCGGTAGATCGTGATGATTTACGTGATGGTGGGGCGCAGCATTTTGTTGATTGTATTCAAGCTGTTCGTGCGAGCAATCCCGATATTCGCATAGAGATATTAACCCCCGACTTTCGTGGCAGGATGGATATTGCACTTACTTTAATGGATCAAGCACCGCCCGATGTGTTTAATCATAATCTGGAAACTGTGCCACGTTTATACAAACAATCGCGCCCGGGTTCAGATTATCAATGGTCGTTAGACTTACTCAAACGTTTTAAAGAAATGCACCCTAAAGTACCGACAAAATCAGGTCTTATGCTGGGCTTAGGCGAAGAGATCGAAGAGGTTAAAGCCGTTATGCAGGATCTACGCGACCATAATTGTGAAATGTTGACCCTTGGGCAATACCTACAACCTAGTTTGGATCATTTGGCGGTTGAACGCTTTGTAACGCCTGATGAGTTTAAGATGCTTGAAGAAGTAGGTTACCAAATAGGCTTTTCGCATGTGGCAAGTGGACCTATGGTGAGATCATCTTATTTTGCGGATGAGCAGGCATCAGGGGTTGTATAAAGTTTATGACTGTAATAAAAAAAGCCACCTCAAAGGGTGGCTTTTAATAAATCTAACGTGTATCGAATTAACGACCAAATAAACCTTTAGCCATATTCAATGCGCCACCGATTCCGCCGATAGAATCAAGCAGTGATCCGCCGCTACTTGCATTATTTACCATCTCTGGCATTGCGTCTCGTAATCCACCAATCGCTTCTGTTTCACTCATGCCAAGCTTTGATGCAAACTCAGAAATTTTATCAGCTCCAAACATGTCAGTTACATGGTTATCTTCCATTGGTGCATTGTCGCCATCGCCTAACCAAGATTGTGCCATATCTGCCATTCCGCCACCTTGCATTTTTGAAAGGATACCGCCAAGGTCAAGCCCACCGTTATCGCTGTTTCCACCTGTTAGGCCAGAAAGTGCAGAGGTTAATGAGCCAAGGTCTAAACCACTACCAGTGTCGCCACTCATCTTACTTTTCATAAATGCCGAAGCACCCATTTTAACTAAATCACCCATGTCCATAATCAGATTTCCTTTTGTGTGTAGGTTTAAAAATAAATGCCGCCAGTATGGCAGTCACTAAACCTATAATAAGGTTATTATTAAAGTAATCAATGCTTAAGCGCAAAATGGATAGTTTTAAATCCGTAAATCAACTTATAATAAGGGCATGAAATACGCCGCATGCATAGAATACGATGGAACTGACTACCGTGGTTGGCAACGCCTCAAAGACTTGCCCTCAGTACAAGAAGAAGTAGAAAAAGCTTTGTCCCATGTAGCGAACCATTCTGTTGAACTCAGCTGTGCAGGGCGTACTGATAGTGGTGTGCATGGTATTGGTCAGATTGTGCATTTTGAATCAGATGCGACTCGTGATGAGAAAGCATGGCGCATGGGTTGTAATACAAATTTGCCTGATAATATTGTATTGCGTTGGATTCAGCCGATAGCTGATGATTTTCATGCGCGCTTTTCAGCACGGTCTAGGCGTTATCGTTATATAATTTTAAACCATCAAATCCGACCTGCTTTACTCAATAAGAAAGTCTGTTGGTATCGTGAGCCATTGGATGAAGCGTTGATGCAAAATGCGGCAAACTGGTTGTTAGGTGAGCATGACTTTTCTAGCTTTCGTGCCTCAGGGTGTCAGGCAAAACATGCGATGCGTGAACTTCAAGAAATTAAGATAAGCCGAGAGGGTAAATATATTTATGTGGATATTATTGCTAATGCCTTTTTACATCACATGGTGCGTAATATAGTGGGTAGCTTATTTGAAGTAGGAACAAAACGACAAGAACCTGAGTGGTTCTCTACTTTATTGGACATTAAAGATAGAACGAAAGCAGGCATTACAGCACCAGCCTGTGGCTTGTATTTTGTGAGTGTGGACTACCCAGCAGAGTATCAGCTACCTGAAAAGTTTAACGCGCCTTTCTTTGCTTTATAGACTTTGGTTTATATAAAATTTTGTGAATACTTTATAGCCTTACTGGTTGAGCTTGTTTGAGTTTGTTAATAATAATTCTGCCAATGATTCAACTGACAATAATTCTCCTTCTTTACTTTTTGTTAGCTCTTCATCTTTCTTTGAATGCCAAATAAAGTAATCTGAATGTGAGTCTTCATAATCAAAGGCTTGATAAGTTTTGGGCATGCTGGGGATATGGTCACCATAAAAGCACAGTAAAGTTTCTGTCTTATTAGCCGTTGATGCGTACGCTTGCGTTAATGTTTTGATCATATTATCGGCATTTTTCAAGTGGCGACAATAGATAGCCAATTCATCAAGGTATTGGATAGGTTGATTGCCACTATAGTTCTCGCCGTTCTCATCAGCATTAAAAAATTCAACATGCTCTTCTTTTGTCACCTTCTCTAGATGCAAGGGGCCATGATTTTCCATGGTTATCACAAAGATAAATAAGGGCTTAGCCGTTTTTTCTTGGGTTATTTCAAGGACTTTTTTAGCAACGGCATCATCTGAAATATAAGGCCCGAATGTATCTTTTTTATCGAATGAGTCACCCTCAATAAATTCATCAAAACCCATTTCAGGAAATATCTTATCGCGCCCAAAAAATGAAGCAGGGTGAGGGTGGATACACACACAGTAATAGCCTTGTTTTTGCAATGCAGAAGCGATTGAGGTGATCGGCATCTTGTTTAAATATTCATAGGGGTAGTAGCGATAAAACCCCATGTCTTCATAGGCAAGACCTGTTAGAAAAGAAAACTCGGTGCGCATTGTATTCGCTCCCCAAGCAGGAACCTTGAGCTTTCCAAAGTGAAGCGACTGCGAATTACATTGGTCGAAGCTTTTTAAAATATTTGTTTTTATAGAAGGATGCAAACGACGAATATCAAAAAAAGACTCACTTTGAATGACGGTTATATTGGCTGGTTTCTTAGCATTATCGGGCTTTGCTTTAGCAGAAAAAGCTGAATAAAAAGGTGCAGTCCTTAGGGTGTTTTTTATGTTTTCTCGGTGGGAGACGGTACGGGCCTGAAAAAAATAGGCTATAACACTGTTGATTAATCCATAGCGAGTATTATCCGTGCTAGGTTCTAGTGATAAAGACGTATTTAAGGCATTATTTTTAAGTGTAAACAATAGGATGGATAGGGCGATTATTGTTGCCAAAACTCTCTGCCAAGTAAAAGCCATGGCGGGTTCTAAGGTAAGGACTAAAATAATTAAGCCGATAATCACCAAAGGCATAATAATGACAGGCGCTAAACCTAAAAAAGGGAAATAAAGACGAGGGTGTTTAAACGCTTGGGAGAACATCGAAAAATCAGAAAAAACCATCGGCTCACGCAAGGCAGTCAGTTTAGTATTGCTCACACCAAACATTATAATTAAAAATATTACGATCGCAATCCCAGAGAAAACAGGGCGTTGTACAATCAAAGTAAGGCTAAGAAAAAGGAAAGAAATAATAAGTGCTTGTTGAGTTATGTTTCCTAAAGTGATTTTTGCAGGAGTAGGTTTAAGAAAACGACCGACCCCAAAAGATAAGCTAATCGTGATAAATAATATTAGTAAGAAATTTATCATTTTAGCGTTTTGCACCGTATGAGAATAAGCGCATAAACCAATCTGAAATACCGCTGGGTAATACCACTAAAAACCACATGCCGAGATTTAATGGAAAAGGAAATGAGATATTGGCTTTGTTTTTACTTAAGCCCTTTATAATAATCTGTGCTGCTTTATCAGCTGAAATCATCAGCGGCTTATCACCATGAAATTGCGCACTAAGTCCTGATTCTACAAACCCAGGGTTGATAACACTGACCTTAATATTATCGTCAACCAACCAGCCGCGCAAAGCCTCACCGTAGGATTTTACCGCCGCTTTACTGGCACAATATGATGGTGTGATCGGCATGCCACGATAGGCCGCGAGGGAACTGACAATACCAATTTGACCGCGCTGACGTTTTTGCATTCGGCTAATTAAAGGATTTAGGCTGGCAAGTACACCATACAGATTCGTATCAATGATGCGGCAAATGTCATCCCATTTTTCGGCCTCACCATTTGGACCAATACTATTGGTTATGCCTGCATTACAGATAATTAAATCAATAGGGTGCTGATCATCAATGTGTGAAATCGTTTCTTGTAGCTTTTGAGTCTGGGTAATATCAATACTAAAAAATACTACTTTTGCACCTTGTGCTTCACAAGCCTTGGATACGTCTTGTAGACGCCCACTGTTTCTCGCCAATAAAAAAAGTTGTGTATTTTCATTGGCGTATTGCTTAGCCAATGCTTCACCAATTCCTGCGCTAGCACCTGTGATTAGAATGTTTATTTTATTTTTCAGTGTCTTATTCCTGATTTTGCAAGAAGTGCTTAAGGGTGTTTTCTACAGCCATGTTCATGCCAACCTCATTGTAAAAGTTGCCGTTAATTTGGGTCAGCTCAATTAATGTAGCACGAAACGCATTAAATAGTACGGTATCGGGCGGAGATGCAGAGCGCCAAAAATCATCTAAATCACCTTGAAACGTTAAACCCTGCATATCATAAATAGCGGAGCCTAACGCAATTACTGGGCTATTATGCGCTAGGGCTAACGTACCTACTGTACTGTTTACAACAACAGTGCCGTGGGTTTTATTAAGCAATGGAACTAGATTGCCTGCTTCAAGATAAAGTAGGCGGTTTTCATTAATGTCATAGGCTTTTGCGGTTTCTCTGATAACCGCAGGGTAATCGATAAACCAAGGGTCAAATGGGTGTAATTTAATGACTAAAATAGCATCTTGTGGGGCATAAGTTGCGAATGATTTTAGCGTGGTTAAAATTACTTCGGTAACGCTTTTGATAGGGGAGTGTACCTTAATCTGAGAGTCGGCATCTAGCTGTAAGGGCAAAACATAAAAGGGCTTTTGATTGGCAAGCAACTCGCTAATTTGGCGTTCTGATTTTGCATTAAAATAAAACTTGAGCGCAGGCATACGCTGTATCCAGCCCCAGTATTCTTTGGATGCATTTTCTGGGCGATGGGTTACGTAGTGGGGATACTTAGGTTTTAAAAATAAATTTGCAAGGTGGTAGCGAATATCATGCCAAGCACGCACAGAGAGACTTACCGCTGAAGTTTTGTTTTCTTTGGGTGTTTTTAGTACTGCAGGGTTTTGTTTTACATAATCTAAAAACCATTCAGGATTTTTTGATAAGCTTGAGTTGGCATTCACACCATTTTTATCCAAAGTCACCCAATTAGGCCTAAAATAGCCCTCTTCGAAAACATGGATATTTAACTTTCGTGCTTTCCCTAATTCAATAGCACTGTGGTGTAGTGGGCGTGTATCGCCAAAGAGAATTAAATCAGTGATCTTATACTGGCTAATAATTTGCTCATAAAAAGCAGGAAGTGTTTCTGGTTTTCCTTGAAAATCAATATATTGGCTTTTGTGTGAAAAGTGTTTTCTAAAAAGCCAGTCACCGCCACAGAAGTTGATGCGATGTACGGTATGACCTTCATTTGTTAGGGCTTTTTCAAGTTTTGCGAAAAAAGGTGTGGCAACACCCTGTAAAAATAGGAAAGACTGGCAGCTCATAGGGCGTTATTGTAACGCTTAAGTAGCTAAATTATCTTAATTATCTTAATTATTTGTAGTGCTTCTTATAATTAGCGTAAGTATTTTTATTGTAAGCTTTCTTTAGGTATCTCACGGATAGTTTTTGATAGTTTCACAACTAAGTCTTCTTGGTTGCTCACTAGGCACGAGAAAGTTTTTATGCTTTCCTCACAAGGTATTAAATCTTTACCAAGGTCAATTAATGCAAACTCTCTAAGCTCTTCAACTTGAAATAAAGCTTCCTCAATTGCAGCAGGAGTCATCATGTAACAGTGTTGCAAAAAGAATATACGAATCATCGTTTCTGCAGGTATGACCAAGTTGCGCCCAATTTCAGACGTTAAGTAATGAGGCTCTATAAGCTCAATTAACTCATCCCACGCTACGCTTTGCTCCATTTCGCGCAGTTGTTTAAAACGAAATCTGCTTTCGGCTAAGGCTTCTGACATATGCATCATAATTGTTGAATATAACATAGCAATACTTCATAAATTTTTAGTATGACTATTTTAATGTTGCTTATGCACTAGGGTAAGTTACAAAATGATTGTTACGGTAACATTTACTTCATAAAGTAAAATAAACAGCTGTGACTTATTTAAAAAGCTATAACTCGACAGTTAGACCAGCCTTTGTTACAGATACAGACTGCTTTACGATTGGTACTTTATAGTAGGGTAGCTTTTAAACGAGGGTATCTAGTTTAGATAAGTCCCAAACTTTACAAAACGTTTATACCAATAGGAAGAATCCATACTGGCAACAGTGACGTGCTTACCACTTGAAGGAGCATGAATAAATTTCCTATTGCCTATGTACATTCCAACGTGGTTTGTTTTTTTACCTGTTTTAAAAAATAACATATCGCCAGGCTGTAGTTGGGCATAGTCAATTGTACGGCTGTTATCTCGTTGATTAGCTGTGGTGCGAGGTATTTTTAGCCCTGCATTTTTGTGTACATAGCTCATTAAGCCACTGCAATCAAATCCACGTTGAGGGTTGTTTCCTCCCCATTTATAGGGCGTACCTAGGGTAGTTTTGATAATGCCTACCATTTGTTCTCTAGCAGGACTACTCAATGGATGATTTGTTTGTTGCGGTATCTGTTGGCTGGCAACGGGTAGTTGTTGTTTTTGCTGTTGTAATACTTGTGGCTGTTGTTCAGTTTGATGCTGCGGTTTTTGTACTCGATAAGCATAGGATGTAGTGCGTTGACCCGATTTGCTTTGTGGCACATGCGAGCAGCCGCTTATTAATAGTATCAAGCCCACTAAAGCCATTAAAGTAATTGTTTTTATCATCCGTCTAGCCCATTGTTTTTACTTATTTTTATCTAATTTAGATGTGCTTATATATAAAAAGTTCATTTAAAAATCATTTTTAACCGTTAGTATAAAGTCGCCTTGGTTACTGTGAGCTGAATAGCTGTATTGGATTTATAAATTGGGCAAGATTTTCTCACAGATTTTTTCTAAATATTGTAGAATTGCGTGGGTTGTTTGTTAGCGGTGAGTTAGCGTCAAACGATACAAAATTGCTGGTTGTAATTATTTGAGCTCTTTGCACAAAATTATGACGAGAATAAAAATTGCGTAAATTTTTATATTTTTCGTGGAAATGAGGTTTATAGCAGGGCTATTGACTGATTTTTTAGGGTATAGGGAAAATTTAAGCATTTTTAATCCGTCATATATTTTGTATAAGGTCTCTGTTTAGTCCTAAAAGGGATATGGGGTATTTCTTGTCAGATCAAAAAGATCAGTCGCAGTTAGATGAAGATGACATTTTAACGGAGAGTTCGACTGAGCCTTTGACTAAGGAGCAGTCAGAAGCGCTTATCCAAGATCATTCAGAGCTTTTAACAGGTTCTACGGATAATCAAGCTGATTCACTTGCGAAAGAAGATGAAATCAAAGGCTATAAAGATGATAAAGAAAAAAAGTCATCGATAGTTAAAGGCGGTTTTCTAGGCATAGTAGCATTGATGCTAGGTGGTTTATGGCGTATTACTCGCATAGTTATTTTAGTGGGCATTGTAATAGGTGCATTACTAGCAGCAGTCTACGTATTAAAGCAAGATGATGTCGTACGAAAACAGTTTGAGGGCAAACGTTGGGCATTGCCAGCGCGTGTTTTTGCAAGGCCGTTAGAGCTCTACGAAGGACAAACTTTAAAAGCTGATGATCTGCATAAAGAGTTACAACTACTAAACTATAGCTATGTGACTCATGTGATGGGAACAGGTCAATTCAAGCGTACTAAAAATACGTTCTTTATACAGACACGCGGTTTTAAGTTTGCAGAAGATCAAGAAATATCACGCCGAATTCGTATCGAACTCAAAAAAGATAAAATAGTTAGCCTAAGCAATACAGAAAGCACTGAACCACTCACCTTAATGCGTCTAGAGCCTGTATTGATAGGGAATTTCTACCCACATCACAATGAAGATAGAGTTTTAGTAAAGCTTGATGATGTGAGTGATTTACTCGAAAAAGGGTTGGTTGCTGTAGAGGATCGTAATTTTTATGACCATTTTGGTATTAATCCGAAATCGATTGTTCGTGCTGTTATGGCAAATGCAAAGGCAGGTCGAAAAGTTCAAGGCGGTAGTACCTTGACACAACAGTTAGTTAAAAACTTTTACCTTTCCAATGAAAGAAGCTATAAACGTAAAATCAATGAAGCGACAATGGCGATGTTGCTCGAAGTACATTACTCGAAAAAAGAAATCCTTGAAGCCTACGTCAATGAAATTTATCTGGGGCAAAATAAACAACGTGCTGTTCATGGGTTTGGTTTAGCTTCACAGTTTTATTTTAATAAGCCGATTAGTGAGCTACGACCTGAACAAATAGCCTTGCTTATTGGCATGGCTAAAGGAGCGTCTTATTATAATCCAAGAAGAAGACCCCAAAGGGCTTTAGAGCGACGTAACCTGGTGCTAGAAATAATGCATCAGGAAGGTGTGTTTGATGCTAAAACTACGGCTGACTATAAAGCACGCCCTTTGGGCGTAACCAAAGTATCTCCACCCAGTGTTAGCCCTTTTCCTTCTTATCTTGAACTCGTACGCCAACAGTTACAACGCGACTATAAAGAGGAAGACCTACGCTCAGAAGGCTTGCTGATATTCACTTCTATGGACCCTATTATTCAGATTCACTCAGAGGAAGTATTATCCAAACGAATTGCTAAGCTCGAAAAATCGAGCCGCATGGGAAAAAACAAACTGGATGGAGCATTAGTTGTTAGTAGTGTTCAAGGGGCGGAGATTCTTGCTTTAGTGGGCGGGCGTAATGCGCGTTTTCAAGGTTATAACCGAGCTTTGAGCGCTTCTCGACAGATTGGTTCTTTAATAAAACCCGTAGTTTATCTTTCTGCTTTGGAGGGGGGGCTATATACGATGGGAAGTTCTATAGACAGCGGTCCTGTAACGGTTCGTTTATCTAAAACTAAAATATGGAAACCCAAAAACTATAATCCTAAAGAATTGGGTATGGTGTCTTTTGAAAGTGCCTTAGTGCATTCATTAAACACCCCCACGGTACGTATTGGCATTACATCAGGGTTAGAAAATGTCATTACCACCTTGCATAAATTAGGTTTGAATAAAGCGGTTCAGCCTAATCCATCTCTGTTGCTGGGAGCGCTTCAATTAACCCCCATTGAAGTACAACAGGTTTATCAAACAATAGCTTCTAGCGGAACATATACCCCCTTAAAGTCAATTCGTAGTGTGATGAATTCTTACGGTAAAACGCTCAAACGATACCCGTTACAAGTGAAACAAGTGGTGCCTGAAGAGTTGGTTTATTTATTGACACATGCAATGAATAAAATCACCAAAGAAGGAACCGCTCAATACCTAAGTCATATTTTGCCTAAATGGAAAAATTCAGCCGGGAAAACAGGTACAACTAATAAAAATATAGATAGCTGGTTTTCTGGATTTACAGGACAACATGTGGCTACAGTATGGGTGGGTAGAGATGATAATAAACCGACTAAATTTACGGGGTCTGATGGAGCGTTGCGTGTTTGGGGGGACTTAATAAAGAATCTAAACACAAAACCTTTTAAACCCAAGCGACCCCGTAATATTAAGTATTATAAAATTGATAAGTCGACAGGATTTTTGTATAACCCACGTTGTGGTGTTGCAGAAACTATACCTTTTATTAAAGGTACAGAGCCAGATGAAGTTAATAAGTGTCTTGCACCAGAAGCAGAAATTTACTACCAATCAGATGAGCCGACTTGGTCAACGTCAGCCACTCAGGAAGCATTAGGACAATCAATACCGAAAGGGAAAGGTAATGCTAAGATCTGGAACGAGAAGAAAACGTTAAGCCCAGCGATTAAAAAAGTAACGCCTTCACCGAAAAAAAGTCAAAAAGATGATGGATCGTGGATCGGCGATCTATTGAAGCGTTAATAATGGAACATGTTTTAGGTGATGAATAAAGTGATAAGAACAGCTATAAATAACAGTTTAATAATCAGTTTTCTAGTTATTTTAGGAGGTTGCTCAATCAGTGAGCCTGATAAAGCTAGCTCTTACCAAAAATCTAGTGCACGCGTTGTGCCACAACGTTCTGTAGTTAGACCTAGCCCTGTTAAACCTAAAGTTGTGCCTAGAAAGATACCTCGCAGAGTGGTAAAACCCTATAAACCTCAGATCAAACGATACAATGACTCAAAGCCTGTAGTACGTGTGCTAACAAAAGAGGAGCAAGAGGCTTTTAATAAAACATTGATCCGCTTAGAGAAAGAGAAAAGAGAGGTTAAATATGACCCTTATGCCTCAATTCCTGATAGCTCGAGTTCATCAACAATAACATCGAGTAAGCCTTCATCACCCATCGTTAAAAGCTCGTCTGCTGTAAAATCATTGATACTACAAGCACGAGCTGAAATGCTTATTGGTAAACATGAATCTGCCGAGAGCAAACTAGAGCGTGGACTACGTATCGAGCCCGAAAATCCCAAATTATGGGCTTTATTAGCACAAGCATATTATGCTCAATCAAATTATTCTCAATCTATTGATATGGCAAAGAAAGCGATTCAATTTAGTCGTGATGATGACTTTATAGCGAAGAACTGGCGCTTAGTAAAAAAGTCCGGTGAAAAGTCTGGAGATGCTGGTGCTGTTAAAGATGCGCTTGATTATAGTAAGGTTAATCCTTAGTCGTTTTTAATCAAGATGCTTATTCACTGTTTACTTATAATTACTGTATGAATCAACCTAAAACACATGACGACTGGAAAGCACTCATTGCGGATGACGGACCTTTAGCGAAAGCAATTTCGGGCTTTCAGGTAAGAACGCAACAACAAGAAATGCTATGCGCGGTGGGTGATGCTATCACTCATCACTCTGCCGCGGTGATTGAAGCAGGAACGGGTGTGGGTAAAACCTTTGCTTATTTAGTCCCTGCGATTGCTTCTGGTGGGCGCGTAATCGTATCAACAGGTACGAAAACACTGCAAGATCAGCTATTCACAAAAGATCTTCCCTTGGTTAAAAATGCCTTAAAAACCGATACGAGTATTGCTTTGCTAAAAGGGCGAGCAAATTATTTGTGTACGCATCGTTTAGGCTTAGCGCGTTCTGATGGTCGCTTTGATGATCGTCGTTCCTTAAGTTATTTACAACGTATTACCGACTGGGAGCCAATGACATTTGCAGGTGATATAGCTGAGCTGAGTAGCGTACCGCGTGATGCTGAAATATGGCAACAAGTCACATCTACAGCTGATAATTGTCTTGGTTCTGATTGTCCTGATTATGATAGTTGCTTTGTCGTTAAGGCTCGTCGAGAGGCGCAAGAAGCGGATGTGGTTGTGGTCAATCACCATTTGTTTTTTGCCGATTTGGCGTTGAAAGAGGAAGGTTTTGGCGAGCTGTTACCGAGTGCAAATGCGGTGATTCTGGATGAAGCACATCAGCTACCTGAGATTGCTTCCACCTTTTTTAGTGAAACCTTAAGTAGCCGGCAGTTATTAGAATTTTCTCGCGATACTTTGGCAGAAAGCTTAAGTAATGCAGCTGACATGGGACAGTTAAGGGATGAGCTAAATAAGCTAGAAAAGTGTGTAATGGATTTACGTTTGGCAATGGATAAACCTGGCTTACGTGAACCTTGGTACAAGATTAAAGATAAGCCAGCCATTCAAAAAGAGATGGGTAATTTAGAAGAAACCTTGAATATGCTAGTACCAATGTTAAAAATTGCTGCTGAACGTAGCAAAGGTTTGGAGTCTTGCTATGAACGTGTCCAAGTACAAAAACAACGCCTTGATAATCTTAATAATCCCAAATCAGGTACAGTGCAATGGTATGAAACCTACACGCGCTCATTCTCGCTAGTTTCAACGCCCTTAGATATTTCAGACACCTTTAAAAAGCATTTAGAAAGTTGGCCGTGTGCGTGGATATTAACGTCGGCAACGTTGGCAGTTGACAAAAAGTTCGATCATTTTACCCGACGTATTGGCATGGAGTCACCTTCTGAATTATTACTCGATAGTCCATTTGACTATTGGCATAACGCTTTACTATACGCTCCACCTAATATGCCAGAACCACAAAATGTTGATTTTGTTCCCGCTTTAGTTGATGCCGCTGTACCCGTAATAAAAGCAGCAGAAGGCCGCACTTTTATGTTGTTTACTAGCTATCGAGCACTCAATGAAGCGGCGGCATTATTAAAAGACGAAATTGATTATCCCATTCTTGTCCAGGGTGAATCATCGCAAGCAGATATGATTAAAAAATTCCGTAAATTGGGAAATGCCGTTTTATTAGGCACAAGCAGCTTTTGGGAAGGGGTGGATGTCCGTGGTGATGCATTGAGTTGTGTCATCATCGATAAACTACCGTTTTCATCACCAGGAGATCCTGTACTTGAAGCACGTATTAAATCCATTCGGGAAAGTGGTGGAAATCCTTTTGGTGAGTATCAATTGCCACAAGCGGTGATTGCGTTAAAACAAGGGGTAGGACGCTTAATCCGTGATGATAATGATAAAGGCGTATTGATGATTTGTGACCCCCGATTACGCACAAAATCTTACGGAACTACCTTTTTAGATAGCTTACCAAGAGTGCCTCGCACCAGTAAACAAGAGGTAGTAGAACGTTTTTTCGAAATCATAAAAAAAGGCAAAGCAGAAAAAACTGAGAAAGTCTCAAAAAAGAGTAAGAAGGTATGAAAATACTCGCCATCGAAACAGCAACAGAAGCTTGTTCAGCAGCTTTATTAATCAGTGGTGAGGCTAATCAAATAGAAAAAAACTGTGTACGTTTTCGACATGCTCCACGTGAACATACCAAGCTTATTTTATCGATGATGGATGAGGTCTTGGAAGAAGCTGGAACTGATCTGAGGGAGGTAGATGCAATAGCTTTTGGTCGAGGTCCAGGGGCATTTACAGGTCTTAGAATTGCATCGGGGATCGCGCAAGGGGTTGCTCTTTCGGTCGGCAAACCCGTTGTTCCCGTGTCAACTTTGGCTACACTCGCTCAAAGTGTTGTTGATAAGCTTGAGAATGATCAATCAATTATTGTTGCACTAGACGCAAGAATGAATGAAGTCTACTGGGGGGAGTTTATCCTTAATAAAGGGATGCTCGCAATACGGGGACAAGAGCAGGTTAGCCCTCTACAAACCCTGTTAGATAACATGGACACAGAGCAAAAAATAATTGCTATAGGAAATGGCTGGGAAGCTTATCTGGCTGATACTCCTCAAAATATCACACAAATTAAAGGTTCTTTTCCTTCTGCGCAGCAAGTTGCAGAGCTTGCTTTACCGCTTTTATTGTCGGGGAATAGTCTCCCTCCTGAGGGGGCACAACCTGTTTATATTAGAAATAACGTAGCTGAAAAACCAAGAAAACTGTCTTAAAATATCCCCCTTTACCGCTTATCCGCAAATCTCTACCAAGCCACTTGAGTATGCTATTACTCCAAGCAGATAGTCCTTATTCTGTCTTTTATCTGGAGGCTATCCAAGAATAGAAAGTGTAGCGAAATTGACTGGGTGTAACCAAGTGAGTTTTCAATAGATTATCCTATTCTGGATAGGCTCCTCGGTCTTATCATGACCAACTTGTATTGATTGAGGATAGTATTTTGAATTTATTTGTTGCTGAAGAAATGGGAAAAGGGAGTGCTTATGTTGCTCCAGAATCTCACTTTATTAGTTCGGTATCGCTATTAGCGAATAACTTGCCGTGGGAGAAGTTTAGGAAGTTTTTTAATACCAAGAAGCTGGTCAATATCAGTGCTGATGAACATCTAATTCTATTACGTCTTTTAGCTATGCAGGAACTACTTTGCTTAGATGATGAGGCTTTATTACGTTGGAGCAGACACCAGTTGTATTTATTCGGTTTTATGCAACCCAGTTTTTCACCGAAGCTACCGATAAATGATTTGTTGGTTGATTTTCGTACAAAATTAGATAAACAAGGTTTATTAAAACCCTTTAGGAAGCAATGTCATAAACTGATAGCAGAGCATGAGAAAAGCTTTCCACTGTTAGTTACAGTTGAAGATGATGAAACTGTTGATGTGGTTTTTCTTTCAGAAAATAAAGAACCTCGAAAAATTAAAATTACTAGTACAGAAAGTGATCGGCATGCATCAAAAAGTAGTTCTGATATAACATGTGCAAACTGCGGTAGTCAAAATGTGATTAATCTACAACCCAGTCAAGAAGCGTCATCATTACCAAATATCAGCTTTTCCCGATGCCAGTTTTGTGGGAATACATTTCGTAACAATAATAAGTAAGGTACCTTAATTACTTGTTTTTCTAAGACTTAGGTCAAGAATTAAAGTAATGTGATTAAAATAAAGCCATATTCAGCGTTTGTCTTAAGATAAACTGAGGGGATGGTAAAGAAAAGAACTAAAGAACGACTGTATGAAATTGATCTATTGCGCTTTTTAGCGGCGATAGCGGTTTTATTTTATCATTACACTTTTGCAGGCTATGCCGACCACCCAAGTTTAGTGCCTGTTGAGTTTCCTGTTTTAGCAAAATATACTCGTTACAGTTATCTAGGTGTTAATCTTTTCTTTTTGATTAGTGGCTTTGTTATTTTACTTTCTGCAATGAATCGCTCAGCTACCGATTTTGCTAGTTCTCGATTTATTCGCTTGTATCCTGCTTTTTGGGCATCTGTTAGCTTATCGGCTCTGGTTCTTTACTTTTACGGCTCTCCTCATTTTGATATTAGCTTGTCACAGTATTTAATGAATATGACAATGGTGAGTGGTTATGTTGGTGTAAAGCCAATTGATGGTGTTTACTGGACGCTATTGATAGAAATGGTTTTTTATTCACTCATTTTCTTTTTGTTATTTATTCGGAAGCTTAAATATATTGAGCTATTCCTAGGCTTATGGCTCGGCGTGATATTACTGAGTCTTGTTATGACTTTACCTAAAATCATACGATTTTTCTTTTTCCCTGAATGGGCTCCTCTCTTTATTAGTGGCTCCTTATTGTATTTAATTTATGCGAGAGGGTGGGATTTAACGAGAAGCCTTTTACTTTTCTCTGCTTATCTATTGACCCTATACTTTACTACTTTAGAGACAAATGATTTAACAAATCAGTACAATACAGAATTCTCAAGTATTATAGCTATATTTGGTGTGTCTTCTTTTTATGGTTTTTTTATCTTAATAATTACAAATAAAACCGCTTGGCTTAGATCAAGAAAATTCATCAGCTTAGGATTGCTAACTTACCCCTTATATTTATTTCATGCAAATATAGGCTATCTTGCTTTTAAATATTATTCAGGAACGATTAACAAATATTTATTGTTAATTGCAGTCATACTTGTGATGCTATTATTAGCATGGTTGGTTCATCACGTAATAGAGAAGCCATTAAGTCGCTATCTTCAAAGAAAGTACCATCAGTTACAAGATAGCCCTTCAGAATTCAAAAAAGCTTTTCAACAAAAGCATACTTAAGAAGGTGGTATATGTTCCGTATTATTTTAATTAGTAGTTTAGGATTGTCATTAATACTCTCGTTAGTATCGTTTGCTTCACAATTAGCCCCATTAGATTTTGAAATTATTCCTATACACAATGACCTGTTAAAGGACAGAGCTTATGTTTTTGAAGAATATGAGGGGTTATCAAACTTTACAGTAGTAGAAAATGCTGTATCAGGGGATAAGACTTTAACGTTATCAGAACGAACCAACTTTAATGCTTTAGAGCTCGTTGTTTATCTTACAGCTTCGGGAAATTACTATGTGACGCAGGTTGCAACGATTAGTGCTAATACGATAACTCTGGTAGAGCCGTTAAAAGAAGATATTAATAAAGGCGACCACCTATGGAATTTTTATGATGATGCATCGCACCCGAACGAAGTGGGTTATAAAGCATTGGCTGATTTTGCATTACTTCATTTAGATACAGAACTACTTGAAAATAAAACACATGTTTTTATTGGTGATAGTTGGTTAGCGAGTAAAACAGTTGAGGCGCGCATAGTCAGTCAAATTAAAGTCTCTGATAGCCTAAATAAAGCCGTAGGCGGTAGAAGGTCGATTGATGTGCTAAATGCGTTTGAAGAAGATTTAAGTGATCTTCAATTAAGCCCCGATTACGTTTGGATAACCTTGGGTACCAATGACTACTGGTTGGATGTATCAGCAGAAAAATATATTCAAAATGTAGAAAAAATTATTAGAAAATCAAATAGCTTGGGAGCAAAAGTAATCATTTTTGATTCGTCCGTAGGACCATTGGAATGGGATGAGCAGAGTGATAGTTTTAAATCAATTCGTAAAGATTTATCAGATGCTTATTCAATAAAATTAGCTGAGCTATACAGTAGAAATCAGACTGACTCTAGTGATAATCGTTCCCGTGGAGGTAGTGTGATTCTTTTAGATTTAGCTGTGTTATGGGGTATTTTTATTCGTAGACGTAAGCTTGTCAGGGATAAAAATTACTCATCCAGCATTGCCTGAAGGTTACTAATGTAAGACTGTGCCGTTTCCTGCATTTGTTCAGGGGTTGATTCTTCACGGTCTGCCCACTGAATATGATCCTCGGGTAATTCTTCTAAAAATCGGCTTGGTTCACAGGTCATTTTCTCACCGAACTTATTTCTATTTTTAGCAAAAGTGATCGTTAAGTGTCGTTGGGCTCGGGTGATTCCCACATAAGCTAAGCGCCGCTCCTCTTCAATGGCATCATCTTCTAAGCTATTGGCATGAGGCAAAATTTCTTCTTCGGCACCAATGATCCATACATAAGGGTACTCTAGACCTTTTGCTGTGTGCATAGTCATTAAGCTTATAGCATTTTCTTCCTCTTCTTCTTGGTTGCGCTCTAATAAATCCATTAAGCACATGTGAGCAATAATCTCTGAGAGTGTTTCTTTACCTTCACCATCGTCGTACAGGCGTTGTATCCAATCAATCACTTCAGTGACATTGCCCATGCGCATTTCAGCTTGTTTGGGTGAGGCGCTGGTATTCAGCAACCAATCTTCGTAAGCAATCTCGGTGACGATACGTTGTACTAGCTCATGCGGGGCAACGTCATTGCTGGCTTGCATAATCTCTTTTAACCAGAAAATAAAGTGTTGTATGCGTGCCACGGCTTTCTGTGAGACGCGTTGTGCAAAGCCCATTTCTTGGCTGGCTGCAAATAAACTAATCTGTCTTTCATTGGCATAGTTGCCTAGCTTTTCTAGTGTGCTTGCACCAATGGAGCGTTTAGGTGTGTTGATGACGCGCAAGAAGGCAGCATCATCAGCAGTGTTGCCGAGCAAACGCAGATAAGCTAATACATCCTTTACTTCGGCGCGTTCGAAAAAAGAGGTGCCACCACTGATTTTATAAGCAATATTATTACTGCGTAAGTAGCGCTCGAACAAGCGACTTTGATAGTTACTTCGGTAAAGAATCGCCATGTCTTGGTAGTTTGCTTTATCACGAAAGTTATATTTCATGATTTCGCCAATAACGGTTTCTACCTCATGCTCAGCATTTTTACAGGGAACTATCCTGATTTTTTCACCTTCACCTAAAGCACTCCATAATTTTTTATCAAAGAGGTGACTATTATTAGTAATCAAGTGATTGGCACTGTCTAGTATGCGAGAGGTAGAGCGATAGTTTTGCTCCAGTTTTATAATTTTAAGGTTGGGGTAGTCTTTTTGTAACTGCGCAATATTTTCTGGTTTTGCTCCACGCCATGCGTAAATAGATTGGTCATCATCACCCACCACCGTCAATTGTTTGCGTACGCCCGCAAGTAGCTTGACCATTTCATATTGACAGGTGTTGGTGTCTTGGTACTCATCAACTAATAAATAGCGCAGCTTGTTTTGCCATTTTTTTAAAATATCAGGATATTCTTTAAATAACTGTAAAGGTAATAAGATCAAGTCATCAAAATCAATTGCATTGTAAGCTTTTAGTTGTCGTTGATACGCTCTATAGAGCTTAGCTGCATGTACTTCATGCGCTGAGGTTGCCACCTCAAAGGCTTTTTCAGGTGATATGAAGTCATTCTTCCAACGAGAGATTATCCAACGTGCATCCTCATCTCCCTCTGATTCTTCACTTTTAGCCTCACTCATGGTGAGTTCTTTAAGGATAGTAGAACTGTCTTGTGAATCAAAAATGGTAAAACCAGCTTTATAGCCCAAGGTTTTATATTCTTTACGAATAATATTTAAGCCGAGGTTGTGAAAGGTTGATACCGTTAAGCCACGAGCTTCATCTTTGTTTAACAGCTCGCTTACACGGTGCTTCATTTCTCGTGAAGCTTTATTGGTAAAGGTAATCGCGGCAATATTTTTAGCATCGATCTTTTCTTTGCGAATTAGCCAAGCTACTTTTTGCGTAATTACCCTTGTTTTACCCGTGCCAGCACCAGCCAAGACGAGTAAAGGCGATCCCGTATGTTTAACGGCTTCCTGTTGTTGAGGGTTTAAGAGTGATTTAGAAGACAAAATAAAGGCAATGATGGATTAATAAAAAGAAGGCTATAATGCCAACTATGAAAGAAATCACAACCAAAAATAAACGTGTTATACACAAACCAGAGAAAGATTTAACGATCAATAAAGGGTCTGGTTTATTAAATATCGCCAGACAATGCTTATCCCCTAATCAGGATGAACGCTCTGATATTGATGATCTGAGTTTGATTGTTATTCATAATATTAGCCTTCCCCCGAATGAGTTTGGCGGTAAGGGTATTGACCAGCTATTCACCAATACTATTAATAAAGATGAACATCCTTTTTATGAAGAAATCTATGAGCTCAGGGTATCCAGTCATTTATTGATTCGCAGGGATGGTGAGCTTGTACAGTATGTACCTTTTCATCAACGTGCTTGGCACGCAGGTGCTTCACAATATTTAGGGCGTGAAGTGTGCAATGACTTTTCTATAGGTATAGAAATAGAAGGCACAGACTTTGAAGCTTTTACGGAAAAGCAGTACGCTGTTTTAGAGACAGTGATTGGAGCGTTATTGAAGACCTATCCAAACTTAAGTGCAAGCAGTATTACAGGGCATGAACATATTGCTTTTGGACGAAAAACTGATCCTGGTCCATTTTTTGAATGGGGGCGCTTAAGTGAAAAGTTTAATGCTGTATTACCCGCAAAATGTGATGACATAGAAAAAGGAGAAAAGAAGAAGTGAAACAAACAACTATTGATTTATTGAGACATGGAGAGCCTGAAGGAGGAAGCATGTATCGCGGAGGAGGAACAGATCATAGCCTAAGCGAGCAAGGCTGGCAGCAAATGGATGCGAGTCTCGCTTCAAATAGGGCTGATTGGTCTGCGATAGTTTCATCACCTATGTTACGTTGTAAGGAATATGCCGATCAGTTATCGCAAAAACATCAAATACCTTTTGAGATACATGAAAACTTACGTGAAGCGGGCTATGGAAGTTGGGAAGGAAAAACACCGCAACAACTATTAAACGCTGATGAAGCAAGCTATTGGCAATTTTTTGCAGACCCAGTAAATAGTCGGCCGAGTAATTCAGAGCCATTGGAATCTTTTACTCAACGAATAGCCAGTGTCTTAGATCAAGTACTGGATGACTATCAAGGGCAGCATATTTTATTGGTGTCACACCTTGCTGTTACACGTGCAATTATTGGCACGGTTCTTAGTTTACCTTTGGCGAGTCAGCAGTTAATTGATATGCCTTTTGCAGGAAGGCTACGATTAATAAAAGACCGCAAAGGGTTAAGGATTGTGTTGTGAGTACATATATAAAATTTCAATAAAAAGAGAGGTAATTGAGTATCGTCAAAGAATATATTAGGAATATCTAATATTGTGTGGGCTTCTTATACTGAGAACTAATCCAAAAATAGAGGGATTCACGCGTGGATGATAAAAATATAGAAACAACGAATAAGGATAATAGTGCAAGTAATGAAAATATCGGTCGTTTAGAGAATTTTCCGGTTTCATTTTTCTCTATTATTATGGGCTTATCGGGTTTTACGATTGCATGGCAGAAAATAGAAAAATTAAGTAGTTTTCCTATCTTATTTACTCAAATCTTTGCTTGGTTTACCTTCTTTGTGTTTTTAGTTCTCACTGGAATATACGGTGCAAAGATACTTCTTCACTCTAAAGCTGTTACTGCTGAGCTTAATCACCCTGTTAAGCTTAGTTTCTTTCCTGCTTTTTCCATTGGTATGTTATTGCTAGCGATTGTTATGGTTAGTGTAGCTCCTTTTCTAGCGGAAACGTTATGGATTATGGGTACTGCAGTGCATTTTATCTTGTTTTTATATGTCGTTAATAGCTGGATGCATCATGAGCATTACCAAATTCAGCACATTAGTCCAGCTTGGTTCATCCCTGCGGTGGGTAATGTCTTAGTGCCTATTGCAGGGGTGCATTTCGGCTATGTTGAAATTTCATGGTTTTTCTTTAGTATAGGGCTGACTTTTTGGATTATTTTATTCACAATATTCTTCTACCGTATATTATTTCATAATCCACTCCCTATGCATTTAGTGCCGACATTTTTTATTTTAATTGCACCCCCTGCTGTGGGTTTTATTGCCTATGTAAAGCTTAATAGTGGTTTGGATAATTTTGCTAACTTTTTATACTATATTGGTTTGTTTCTAACACTATTGTTATTTTCGCAATTTAAAAAGTTTGCCAGCTTACCTTTCTTTTTATCGTGGTGGGCTTATTCATTTCCTATTGCGGCGATAACCATCGCTAGTTTTCTGATGCATCAACTAACAGAAAAAGCCTTGTTTTTAAATGTGGCAGGTTTGTTGTCGCTTATTCTTACAGTCCTTGTGGCTTATATTATCTTTAAAACGGTAAAGGCAATTCAAGCGAAAAAAATCTGTGTAGAGATGCACTAAAACGCTATGATGCGCTGATGACACTAGACCCAACCCCAGAATTACTGAGCAGCCTTTATTGGATAACACTGGTTGCTGTTATTGTTTCATCGGCATCGGCTGTTTTAAAGGCAGGGTTTAAGGAGTATGACTTATTTGGCGTGGTGATTATTGCCGTCGCAACGGGTTTAGGGGGCGGGTCTTTGCGCGATATGCTCTTGGCTCAGGATGTCTTTTGGATTAAAGACCAAGTGTTTTTTATTGCGTCACTTGGCAGTGCTTTTGTTATTTTTCTTGCGGCGCGCTTGATTATCATCCCGCCTACATTCTTTCTAATACCTGATGCGGCTGGGCTTGCTACTTTTGCGATTGCAGGGACACTGCTTTCATTAATGGTAGGTACGCCATGGCTAATTGCCAGCTTTATGGGGGTAATGACAGGCACAATGGGTGGTATTTTTAGAGATATTTTGTGTAATGAGCCACCCATGGTTTTTACGAGCCCGCTTTATGCGACGGTTTCATGGCTAGGGTCGCTCCTTTTTATTGGTTTACTCTACCTAAATATTAATGTGTCAGTTGCCGCGATTATTACAGGTTTAACGATATTTGCGGCGCGACTTCTTGCGCTGAGATTTAATGTTAGCTTGCCAAGATTTCGCTTTAAGAAATAATATGGGACCTTTGTAAGAGAGTAAGTCGAGAGAAGAATTAACGCAATTTTATCCGTCATATCTTCCGTCGAGGGTCTCAATATAACTCGAGATAAAGAAAAGGTCTCGATTGATATTCCCTAGTAAGTTACTAATCCCAAATCATATCATCAAGGTTTACTTGGTCTTCATTTTTAGGTGAGCAAGCCATCAATGCTTCATATAGTTCATCTTGCTCTAAAATCAGATGCTCACCATCGGCTTTTTGGATATAAGCCGCCCAAGGTACAAACTGACTGAGTGGAAAATGTTGACCTGTTGATGGTGAATAATCAATATTTAAACCTGCTATATAAATTAGATTTTTCCCTTGATAACTCTCTTCGCGCACGATGCTCCGGTAAGCTTTATCAAACTCAATTTGCACATTAATTTCTGCGGCGCTTAACATAGGGTTGCCTGATGTCACTACCCAAGGTAGGTATTCATGCAGGTTTTGTTGCATACGGTTAAATTGTGATTCGTCACGCTTAAAGCCAAACATGCTAGGTTGCAAACATTTCCCGATGGGTCTTGCTTTGTCTGTTGACCATTTGCATTCTGCTTCGGCTAGGTGCTCCACTAACTCTGCTGAAGCGGGGTAGACACGTGAGGTACTAAGAATTCTTACAGGGGCGACGAGTTCACCTGTTTCCTCATTGTGTTCGATAATTTTTTCTAGGTTTAGATACAAGCCTTCGTCGTAGTCTTGTTCAATCAATTGCTTATCAATGGTGATAAGCAATTGTCCATCAACTAACTGAACCAACATATTTTCTTGTGCAAACTCGTATTCTTCTAAATACCATTCTAGCGTAGCGTGAATTTTTCCACAGTTAGATGAAAAGTGCTGGTTTTCTGTTTGTAAACGGCGGTAACGACCAAAGCGTTGGGTGCGAGGCTCATACCCAACATGACTGGCTTGTAGAATGACTAAATCTTTACCGTGATGTGCATGTGGGGCATGACGACCGTGTGCCATGATGCCACCAACTAAACCATGATCGAAGGGAAAAGCGCCAAAGTGTTTGCTCATTAAAATGATGGGCAAGCCTTGGCTTTCATCGGAACAAAAGGCGCGTGAAGGGGTGATTTTTCCTGCTTCCATACCGTGACTAAGACAAAAATTATAAAACTGCCCCATAAATTTATGATAAACAATCGTGTGATCTTCAATTTTAAACTCCCCAAGTATGGAGCGTAGTTTTAGGTTTCTTATCATGGGATTTCTCAGAGGTAATAGTTTGAAATAGCACGACCTATCTTTTCTAAGGTCTGTGTAAAAACGGCATCATCTTCTTGCAATAAGGTCATGCGAAAACCATTAACCGTTGAACCAAAACCGGTTAGTGGTACAACACAAATACCTTCTGCACCCATTAGCTCATAAGCAAATTGAAAATCAGCCGGCGTTGATTCGTTTTCAAGTTGATCTAAATGAAGGCGAACTTCTTTATTAACCGATTCGAGTGTTGTCTTAGGGCAGTCCAGTAACTCGGTAACCAAATAAAAAACACCTTTGGGTTTATTGACCCGTACTTGAGGGATATTTGCAAAAAAAGCACAAGCTTCATCGGCTCGCTTTTGGTATTTGTTAATGCGTGATTGCAAGTAAGCATCATATTCAGGATGTTCATAAAGATACGGTAAAACAATCTGAGGTAACGTTGTTGAACAAACCTCTAACATTTTAGTCAGCAAAATTATTTCTATAAAGCCTTTGAAATTATCATCTTTTTCAGCGTTATAGACCTCAATCCAACCGCAACGTGAACCCGGCCAAGGTATATCCTTGCTGATGCCCTTCATACTGATACCAGGAACATCGCCAATAATCTCATGCAATAACGTGGTTTTTACACCATCAAACGTCATGTGATGGTAAATTTCATCAAAAATTAAAAAACAGTCATACTTTTTGGCAATGGCAACAATCTTTTCTAGGGTCTCACGTTTATACACACTGCCAGTTGGGTTGTTCGGGTTAATCACTAAAATAGCGACGACAAATTCGTTGAACTTAACCTTATTTTCTATTTCTTCAATATCAGGTTCCCAATCATTGCTGGGGTCGAGTGAATAAGAAATAAAGGAGCAACCTGCATGCATCGACTCGGCCGTGGCATGTGAAGGATAGGTGGGTGATGGCATCAAGACACGTGTTTCTTTGGGTAGGTTGTTCATTACTTTGTTAATGGCCTCACCTAGACCATTAAAAAACAGGATGTCATTGATTGTGCATTTTTTCTTATCAGAGAAGTGTTCAAGCACATATTCTCGGGCAGTGATGTCGCCACGGGTTTCGGTATAGGCAAAGCTTCGATCTGTGGCAACTTGTTCTTGTACGACATCGTGCATCCAGCTGGGTACTTCTTCACCTGCAGCTACGGGGTCGCCAATATTTTCCCAGATCATCGAAAAGCCACCCAGATTTTCGAGTTGTTTGCCGATCTCAACAACTTCACGAATGGGGTAGGTTAGTAAGGCGCTATCAGCACGTAAAAGATTTTGTCGCACAAGTATAATGCCCGTGTTTATCAAAAAAGTAATGTTAGCAGATTATAGGGGGCTAGTTATAAAAATACTATCCACAGATTTCACCGATAAGCACAGATATAATAAATTAAAAAAGGTGTTTCTCAGATTGTTTAGCAACGGTAACAGGCTGAAGTCAATGCTTTCTACTGACTAGTGATAGTCCGATAAAGCTTATCTAAACAGGCAGTGATACGAATAAACTTATTAACTTCGTTAATAAAAGGTATTAACGCTCGTGGGAGAGGGGCGCTCATGAAAGTATCTGCTACTGTAAAATAAATGAACGCTATTGAAATCAAACGTCACTTACCCCATATTTGGATGTATTTAACAAATTTATTATCAGGGCTAAAACATGAAACGTGTATTTTTATTAATGGCAACCAACTTCGCGATTGTCGCGGTGCTGGGTTTAGTATGGAATATTCTAGACGCAACCTTCGGCTTGACCGAAAAAATGATGGCAATGGGCTTGCCAGCAGGTTTTGGCTATATTGCGGTAATGTCATTAGCGATAGGTTTTGGTGGCGCATTTATTAGTTTATGGATGTCAAAAGGCGCGGCTAAACGTAGTATGGGCGTACAGGTGATTGAAAACCCAACGACCAAACAAGAGCGTTGGTTGTTTAATGTCGTTAAACGCCAAGCTGATCAAGTCGGCATTGATATGCCCGAAGTGGGTATTTTTCAAGAATCATCACCTAATGCTTTTGCCACAGGCGCGCGTAAAAATTCAGCCTTAGTTGCAGTCAGTACAGGCCTGTTACAACACATGAATGCGGATGAAGTAGAAGCTGTTTTAGGGCATGAAATGGCGCATGTTGCCAACGGTGATATGGTGACACAAACTTTGTTGCAAGGCGTGATGAATACCTTTGTGATTTTCTTCTCGCGTTTAGTCGCTCAGTTGGTGCAATCATTAATGTCAGGCCGTGATGGAAATCGTGGAGGTGGCGGATACGGCATGACTTATTTTGCGGTGTCGATGGTGGCACAAATGTTATTCGGTTTCTTAGCAAATATTATTGTCATGTGGTTTTCACGTTACCGCGAATTCCATGCCGACAAAGGTGGTGCTGACTTAGCTGGTCGTGAAAAAATGATTGCTGCACTGCAAAAGTTAAAAGATGTGAACCAGCCTCATGACCTACCCGGCGAAATGGCAGCTTTTGGAATTGCGGGTGGTTTAGGTGATGGTATGAAAAAATTGTTTATGACGCACCCGCCTTTAGAAGATCGTATTGCTGCGTTGCAAAATCATAAAATTAAATGATTAAAGTATCTGGTTTTTTATTAAGCGGGCTTATCGTTGTAATGGTGGTTAGCTCGTTTTTAGTGGCGACTAACGTAGCAGCAAAACAACCTACGTTGATTGATCGTCACATTGTTGACTCTCATGAGGCGAAGCAAGGTGTTGAAAATTATCTTATGGGTAAATTCAACCCTGCTAAGCACGAAGCTTTTGCAAGAGTACCCAAGAAGTATGCAAACCGTTCGGGTTATTACTTAAGAAAAGAAGTACTTAACGCGTATATACAAATGGAAAAAGCCGCGCGAAAAGAGGGTGTGAAACTCGTTATTCGTTCAGCCACGCGTAATTTTAATTATCAAAAAGGTATTTGGGAGCGTAAATGGCACAAACAAAAACGATCAAGAAGCGCAGAAAATAAAGCACTCAATATCCTAAAACTCAGCTCTATGCCTGGTACATCTAGGCATCATTGGGGGACAGAAGTTGACCTGAATGCTTTTAATAATAAATGGTTTGAACATGGGCGTGGATTGAAATTATTTCGTTGGCTTGACAAGCATGCTGCCAAATATGGCTTTGCAAGACCTTATACAAAAAAAGATAGCTTAAGACCTACAGGTTATAACGAAGAAAAGTGGCACTGGTCGTTTACCCCCTTATCTATACCGATGATAAGAGATGCACGTTTAGCTTTGGATGATACAAAGATAACAGGATTTTCAGGCAGTGAGACAGCGAGGCAGATTGGCGTTGTCAAAAAGTATATTTTAGGCATTAGCAAAAGTTGCCAGTAGTTAAAATTTTGTGAAGCACGGGTGCACGAAGAATAGTTTATGTCTTCTTCACGGTAAAATTAGTTTTTTTAGTATTCACTTTGAATTATCATGCCCCCATGTACACACTCATACAAAAACTACTGTTTCTACTCCCACCAGAAAAAGCCCATCACTTTACCCTAAGCTCTCTTTCATTCTTAAATAAATTAGGCATTCTAAAGCTATTAAAGCCCAAAAATACCAATGAAAGTATTGAAGTCATGGGGATTAAATTTCCTAACAGAGTAGGGCTTGCCGCAGGTTTGGATAAAAATGGCGAATATATTCAGCCACTTTCAAATCTAGGTTTTGGCTTTATAGAGGTAGGCACAGTAACACCGCGCCCACAACCGGGTAATGATGCGCCACGTTTATTTCGTCTGCCCAAGGCGAAGGCTATTATTAACCGCATGGGTTTTAATAATGAAGGTATCGACTATTTATTAGACCGTGTTTATGAAGCTAGAGAAGATGGATTCAAAGGTATCATAGGCATAAATATTGGTAAAAATATCGATACGGCGGTAGAAAATGCAACCAAAGATTATTTAATAGGTTTACGCAAAGCCTATCTACGTGCTGATTATATTACCATTAATATTTCGTCGCCTAATACCCCTGGTTTGCGCACCTTGCAATATGGTGATGAATTAAATGCATTACTTTCTGCTTTAAAAGCGGAGCAAGCAAAGTTAATGAGTGAGTATAAAGTTTATAAGCCTATAGCGGTAAAAGTTGCGCCAGACTTAAACCCAATAGAAATAACAGGTATTTCAGAAGCCTTGTTGGATAATAATATTGATGCACTGATTGCAACGAATACGACGCTTTCTAGAGAAGCGGTGGTAGGAATGAAACATGGCGAAGAAGCAGGTGGTTTGAGTGGTGAGCCTGTAAAAGACATGTCAACCGAAGTGATTCGACGTTTTCATACACACCTTAAAGATAATATCCCCATCATTGGCGTGGGTGGTATTGCATCAGTAAAAGATGCGCAAGATAAGCTGGATGCTGGCGCGGTACTCGTGCAGATTTATTCTAGTTTAATTTATAAAGGGCCTAAATTAATTAAAGAATTAGTCCATTTATAGGTGCGCCTAAAGGGCAGTGATTGGTGTGCTAAATGTCCTAAGTTATTATTGCTACGATATTATTGCTACGCTATTATTCTTACTTTCCAAATCTCTCAGGAGCACGCCCAATGTTTTCAAAAGACATGAAATTAGCAGGTTACGACGATGAACTTGCCAACGCTATCCAAAATGAAGTTCAACGCCAAGAAGATCATATTGAACTGATCGCTTCTGAGAATTACACCAGCCCTCGCGTGATGGAAGCACAGGGATCTGTACTGACTAATAAATACGCGGAAGGTTATCCTTCAAAGCGTTACTACGGTGGGTGTGAGTTTGTTGACGTAGCTGAGCAACTTGCAATTGATCGTGTCAAAAAACTGTTTGATGCAGACTACGCGAATGTACAACCACACTCAGGTTCATCGGCTAACATAGCCGTTTACATGGCTTTGCTTCAACCAGGTGATACAGTTCTGGGTATGGCTTTAGCTGATGGTGGTCACTTAACGCATGGTTCACATGTGAGCTTTTCGGGTAAGATTTATAATGCGGTACAGTACGGTTTAAAAGCAGAAACAGGCGAGATTGATTACGATCAAGTTGAGGCGCTTGCAAAAGAGCATAAACCTAAAATGATTGTGGCTGGTTTCTCTGCGTATTCTCGTATTGTTGATTGGCAGCGTTTTCGTGATATTGCTGACAGCGTTGGGGCTTATTTGTTTGTTGATATGGCTCACGTAGCAGGTTTAATTGCAGCGGGTGAATACCCATCGCCTGTAGCGATTGCCGATGTAACTACATCAACAACGCACAAAACTTTACGTGGCCCACGTGGTGGAATCATCCTTGCAAAATCAAACCCTGAAATTGAGAAAAAATTAAACTCGGTTGTTTTCCCCGGTACGCAGGGTGGGCCTTTAATGCACGTGATAGCGGCAAAAGCGGTATCGTTTAAAGAAGCAATGGAGCCTGAGTACAAAGTGTATCAAAAACAAGTCGTGACCAATGCACGCGCGATGGCTAAGGCTTTTATTGGGCGTGGCTACAATATCGTCTCAGGTGGCACAGATAACCATTTATTCTTAGTTGATTTGATCGATAAAGGTTTAACTGGCAAGGCAGCAGATGCGGCTTTAGGGCAAGCCCATATCACAGTTAATATGAACGCTGTTCCTAATGACCCACAGTCACCTTTTGTAACCAGCGGAATTCGTGTTGGTTCGCCAGCGATTACTACGCGTGGTTTTACAGAAGCAGACAGCATTGAGCTAGCGGGTTGGATGTGTGACATCATGGACTCATTAGCGATGAATGCGGATGATAGCGCAGCTGTAGAAGCGGTCATAGACTCGACACGAGCTAAGGTTTCTGAAATCTGTGCAAGACTGCCTGTTTATAAGTAGAGTCGGGTCTGCCACAGGTTTTTTGGAATTTGGAATAAAAAACATTATTGTTTTAGCTACGAAAACACGCAGAAACTTCATGGAAGTTTATGTTTCTTTTTCACGTCCTTCCGCGTGTTTCCGTGGCTATACTTCTTCCCTACTAATCTTTAAGGAAGGCTAAGATGCATTGTCCCTTTTGTGGAAATGACGATACCCGTGTAGTCGATTCGCGCCTTGCGAATGAAGGCGATCAAGTGCGTCGTCGGCGCGAGTGTATCTCATGTTCTGAGCGCTTTAGTACCTATGAGGTGGCGGTGTTCAATATGCCCCCTGTGATTAAATCTACGGGCGAAAAACAACCTTTCAATGAACATAAACTCCGCGCTGGTTTAATGCGAGCCACGCAAAAACGCCCTGTTGACGCTAAAGCCATTGATGGCGCTGTTTTGAATATTCAAAAAACTATTCTGCATAGTGATAAAAGCGAAGTAAAATCAAGTCAGGTTGGTGAATATGTAATGGAAGAGTTACGCAAATTAGATGATGTTGCCTTCATTCGATTTGCTTCGGTTTATCGAAATTTTAATGATATTGGTGAGTTTATTGAAGAGATTGAAGGCTTAGAAAAAAGCCCGAGCCCTGAACTTAAAAGGCGTCAAATCAAAATGCCGGGTGCTGATTAATGACTGCTCAAGACCTTGATAACTATTATATGGCACGCGCTATTAAGCTTGCCAAAAAAGGTCAGTACACCACTCATCCAAATCCACGTGTTGCTTGTGTGATCGTTAAAGGTAATCAAATTATTGGTGAAGGCTATCATCAACGTGCAGGCGAACCACATGCTGAAATAAACGCGCTTTTACACGTGCAGTTAAATCAATATTCAGCACAGGGATCAGTTGCTTATGTGACATTAGAGCCTTGTTCCCACACAGGCAAAACCCCTCCATGTGCGAATGCACTAATTGATGCGGGTGTTAGTCGCGTCGTTATTGCTATGCAAGACCCAAATCCCCAAGTAGCAGGGCAGGGAATTACTCGTTTAAGAGATGTTGGTATTACGGTTGATGTGGGGCTTCTAAATGAGCAAGCAAGGGCTCTTAACCCCGGCTTTATTAAAAGAATGGAACAAGGGTTGCCGTGGGTGCGGGTTAAATTAGCCATGAGTTTGGATGGTAAAACGGCGATGGCATCGGGTGAAAGTCAGTGGATTACAGGGAAACAAGCGCGCCAAGATGTACAATTTTTACGTGCCAGAGCTGATGCAATTCTAACAGGTATCGGCACGGTATTAGCGGATGACCCATCCCTAAATGTACGTTTAAATGCGGATGAACTCGATATTGAGGGTGGTGTTAATCAACCTACACGAGTCATTCTAGATAGCAATCTACAAACGCCGTTAAACTCAAAGCTACTTTCTCTTGTAGGTCAAACGATTATTTGTACGGTGAGTGAGGATGGGTCTTTAAAGAAGGGCTTTGAAGAAAAAGGTATAAAAGTATTAGGTTTTCAGCAGTCTGTCTCAGGTCGTTTACCGTTAAAAAAGGTGCTTGAAACATTGGCTAAAGAAGAGATTAATGAAGTTCATGTTGAAGCAGGTGCAATACTTTGTGGTGCTTTGATTGAAGAGAGCTTAGTGGATGAAATAATTATTTATATGGCGCCGACCTTGATGGGTGCTGATGCAAGAGGTTTATTAAATTTTACAGGTATCAATAAAATGTCAGATAAAATTAATCTGAAAATTACTGATATGAGAGCCGTGGGTTCTGACTGGCGGATCACAGCTCGAACCTTGTAGTTTAGAGTTAGTAGCGCTTTTTAACGTAGCATTGAGAAAGAGAGTTTACGCAGAGAACTACTACAGCGCCCTCTGCGTTAAAAATACCAGTTTATTTTCCAGCGCTACTTTCTGAACTTTTCTCAGTATCGGTATTTTCTTTCTTAGGCTCAAAATTAAAGTACATCTTTTCAGGCACTAAATTATAGCTCCAAGGTAAGTCGCTGACTTTCCAACCCGCCACCACACGCTTGCCTTTATCTTTACCGTCTTTTTTAGATTTTACTCCCTCAAATCCTTCCATTTGAGCGTACACCTTTTTAAACCCCGCTTCATGTAATAACCGTGTTGCAAACGGTGCTCTGCTGCCTGTGGCGCACATAATAATGACAGGACTATCTTTAGTGAGATTTTTAGCTTTAAGTACATTTTCTACTGCTTTAGCGAAATCTGGATTTTTAAAAGATTTAAAAGTACCAAACTTTCCTTTCTTTTTCATTTTAAATTCCGCTGAATCAAAACGGTAGGGAATATTAGCATCCACCGTATCAGGTATCCCTGTGTAATGAATCTCAGCTTGATTTCGCACATCGAGTAAAAGCACTTTGTCAGGCGCAGCCGTTTTCATATCATAGGCTTCTTGGGCGCTTAGGTATAATTCATAAGGCGTGTGTTGCCATTTCTTTGTTATTTTAGATATGTCATAAGCAATGCTTGTTTGGCTAATGATGAGTAGTAGAAGGCTAGATAGATATTTTTTCATTTTTTCTCTCAGGTCTGGGTTACAGCAACAGACAATAGATGATTAGAAGAGGATTTGCAAAATCATACACTCATAGTTATTAATACTTTTGTTGAAAGGTCTGGTGACTATGCATATAAAGAAAATTAAGTGAGTTATTGCACGAGAGTATGGCGAGAGAGAAATGAGCCTAATTTTTCAAGTTTTAGAAAAAATTGAAATATTTAGGCACTTCTTTATCGACTATATCTCTCGTGTAAAGTTTTTAAAGTATAAAACTTGTGTGATACCCGTAAAAAATTAACAATAAAGTGCTAGTATTAAAGAGGATACTTTCCTAATTTAAAGAGAGAATAATTAATGATATTTGATTCAGATTTAAACAGCGAACTTAATGTGCTTACTCAGTTTAATTTAAAAAATGAGCAAGATGGTATCAAAATTCATAATGAAGCTGCGCCAGATATGGTATCTGCTGTTGCGCGTTTACATGAAAAAGGTATTGTTACGCAAGCTGACGGAGGTTATCTAACAGATATAGGTCGTAAAGCTGCTGAACATGCGCAAGATGTTTTTTCTATTTTAAAATAATGGTTTTTTAATATGAGGGAAGAATTCTAATATTGTTCTTTTTTTGTATTATTTTTCAGTTTTCTCAACCTAGAACATAGTCAGCAATACCTGCTGGTGTAAATTCAACTCATATAGCCCTGCATGGTCATGCACATCTTTTACATGAAGCTGTAAAATTAGATTTTCATTAAAGGTTCAATTTTCATCTTTCTATCCTTGGAGGCAATTGATTATTTATTCTCTTTAATTCTAACATCCTAAATCAACACCTTTCTCCCATAAGCTTACGGCCTTTCCTATAAACTCTTCTACTTTTATCTCTGATAAAGAAAGGGTTTTATTGAACCTTATACAACCTTTGCCTGTATTAACTCCTTTTAATAATACACCTTCAGGATCAATTTTCTTCAAGTCTCCAGCGTAAAGACTCACATAATTTTTTTGGGCATTAAGGTGAAATACAGTAACTTTTACCATCTCCATAGCAGAGCATTTTATAACTTATACCTTCCTGTAATTCTGGGGCTGTTAGCTTTATTAAAGCTCTAATTTCTAAGAGCTTCTCGCGTCTCCAATCATTATCAAGTACTTGGATATATTCTGAAGGGGTTGTTACATCATATTGCATAATAATAACCTTGTTGTAATTACACGCCCATCTTTTTGCCACTTCTGTATGAAAAGAAAATTTTTAAGTTTGGGTTTTTAAAAACTTTTGAGCCATCATAATGCCCCACGAGCTTCAGCGAGTCTGATGAACCACCAGCTGACACCGCTTTTAGTACTTTAACTCTTTATGGGATAGCAAGAACAAGTTTCAAACCCTCATTTAAACGTAATAAATTTAACTCAGGTAGTTTTTTTGATTTTTCTACTAAATATGACTTATCCAATGTTAATAACTGTGAGACATTTACAACTGACTTTTTGATAAGAAATACTATTTAAGTGTCGCAGACAGATAATGCCTATCATAACGAGATTTGTGGGCAGATTACCTCAACTTACATAACCCGATCCGCGAACACTAGCATCAATGTCTTTATATGGCTGAACTATAACGCACTCTATTGGCTGAAAAGAAGACTTGCTTCAGCGGGTCGTCTACATTAACCCCATGCCCCAAGAGACATAGCAGTCATAAAAAACATAGTAGACAGTAAAAAACAAAATAATAAAGTTAAGAAATAACTCATTAAAATATACTGATTAGAAGTGATTTTTACTCCTTTTTTGCGGAGGTAAGTGGTATAGATAATTAATGGCATGAAAGCTAATAAAATAGCTGGTAGCAAACCTATAGCCTTAATTATATATCCCGACAATAAAAATATTGACTTCATTTTTTAGCTTTATTCTTATTGTGCTCATTTATTAAAAGTTGATCCACCTCACCCCAAATAAGTTCAGGTAACCAAACATTTGGGCCACCTAATGTACTGTACCCAGCCCCTTTAGTTTGAATAAACAATTTATTTTTACTTTCGTTTATTGTTCTTTCGACTACGCCATTATGCAATTTATGATTTTCTAATGTTTGGTTTTTTATACCGATTTGTGTTCCCTTTTTATTATAAATTGCAGTCGATGAAACATCATCAACACCCCATGGACCAGGAATATCTACGTCACCTACATGTTTTTCGCTAGGTATGAACTCTTTCTTTTGATTTGGATAAGCAGACATTTTGTTCATTATTTTTACGAGACTTTTAATTGTACAGTCCGAATTGTTTTTTTCACAGACGTCTGGAGACCTGTAACTATAACGATGATTACCAAGCTCAAACCATTTTTCAGTCCAGTTTGGGTTAAGCTTTCTGAATTTTTCTGCACCTTGAGGATTATTAGAAGGTTTATTTTTAGTTCTTATAGAACTATCTCTATTAGCTTGCGTACTACTTATAGTTGGCTCTGACATAATAAACTCCTATCATATTTTAGTAAGCTTATCATCTGAATACTTTCACTCATATAAGACTAAAGTTATAGATTGGTAAAAAAATTACAGAGGTTTGGCGTTTTTTTCAACTACTGAGTTTAACCCCATTATGGATAAAGTGATTGGTAAATAATCTTCTTGGTACAGGGATTTTTCATAGTTTGCTTTTGCGTCGCAGACAAACTAAAAAAGAAACCCTGATTTATCTTGTCCCTGACTTAAGAAACTTGTTATGTTTTATATATTTAAGCCGCTGAAAGTTGAGTAACATGAAGTTCATTTCGATGTTGCTCAGCTTGCCAAAGATCATACTGTGACTGTTGGTTTAACCAACTTTCAGACGATGTATTAAACGCGATTGACAGACGAACAGCCATTTCTGGGCTAATGCCAGCCTTACCATTAAGTATGCTTGATAAGGTTTTTCTACTTATACCAAGACCTTTAGCGGCATCAGTGACCGTAATACCTAATGGCTCAATACATAGTTCTTTTAATACTTCGCCGGGGTGCGGAGGATTGTGCATTAACATAATTTCACCTCAATGATAGTCTTCATAATTTACAATCTCAGCATGAACTCCCTCAAACTTAAAAGTTACACGCCAATTTCCATTAACTCTTACAGAGTACGTTTCAGCTTTATCACCTGATAATGGGTGAAAGAATAAACCTGGTAAGTTCATATCTTCTGGTGAAGTAGAAGCATTTAACCGACCTAAAATTAATTTTAGACGATTAGCGTGGTTAGGTGAATGCCTGACTTGCGACCTGTTTCAAAGAATAACTTTAGACCTTTATGCTTAAAACTCTGTATCATGGGTGAATTGTAACCCATAACGTAACAGGTTTCTATTTAAACTTGCAGGTACTTTAAGCTTTATGTTGTTTTAGTGAAAGGGGAGACATTCTTGAATATTACGATTTTATTGCTCTTGCCTCGCAGAGACTGGTGTTCCCCACGAAAAGTAGCCACTCCATTTAAGCAGCTAGTGCTACATTTTCCTCAAACACTGAAGGGCTTACTTCACCGTTTGCAGAATGTCTTCTTTTACGGTTATAAAATATTTCAATATAATTAAAATAGTACTTCACTTGGTTAATAGTCAAATTCCATTTGCTCAAAAACCCATTGGGCATTTTTCCCTGCTATTGATTCATGGTTTTTCAAATAATGAAACTTTGATTGATCAATTTTAATGGCATCCAGCATTTCTCCATCTCTATCTAGAATTTCTGCAACTTTACTTTTTAAGAATACTAAATATTGATAAGTGTTTTTTGATGCTCCTTGTAAGTCAGAAGGATTACCATGCCCTGGAACTATATGGGCTGGCTTAAAAGCTGCCATTTTTTCAAATACATTAATCCAACTCTGAAAGTTTTTCGCTGGACCAATACCTAACATTCTATTATTAAAAACAATATCACCAGTGAACATAATTTGTTTATCAGGCATCCAAGCAACAATATCTCCAACTGTATGAGCAGGGCCAAAATGATGTAGTTCTAGTTTAACGTTGCCTAATTCAATGTTCTTTATAGAATCAAATTCTTCGGGTGCTGCAACAGGGTTTGTATTCTTTAAGCTATCACCTATTAAGAATTCAAGACGTGACATTTGATCGTCAGCTCTAGCTTTTTGATCATCCTGTGTCTTTTTTGAGGCTATAATTCTAGCTCCTAGCTTTTGAAAGTATTCATTACCAAACCACCGATGATCTTGTCCACCTGTATTAATGACAATTTTTATTGGTTTATCGGTAATTGTTTGAATTGTTTTGTGAATTTGTTGTGCTCCAAGATAACTACCCCCTGAATCAATCAGTATCACACCATCATCAGTAACAATGACACCATGTGTTGAATTATTCGCTAAATTGTCTTTGGAGCGCTGAGATAGTTCTCCCACTAATGCGTACACATTGTTATCAACTTTATGCACTTTTAATAAAGCATCAGCATATATAATAGTTGAGAATAACGACAATGTTGAAAGTATGAGAATTTTTAACATAAAATAGTCTTCTGTAGGTTAGGTTAGTTTTAAGTTAATAAAAATGATATTTTTACAAAACTTAATCAACTTTAAAGGTAGCATGGCAAGCCAAACAGTTTTTCATTAAATCTCCTGTTAATTCTGCCAATGCGTCCATATCATCATCTTCTGCCCTAATCGCTAACTCTTCAAATTTCATATGGGTTGGTCCACCGATTTTCTTAAAAGATAAAGGTGTTTTATTTTTTATAGAATCAGGAGTAGCGCGAGCCATGCGGTTACCAGAATATTTTGCGGACTTTATAATTAACTCTCTATTATTTGCTCCGATACCTGTCATTATTCCCTGAATGCTTGTCAACATTTGTCTCATTTCAGTTAAAAACTCCCCTTTTTCCTTGGCTGTAAAGCCTAAACTGATACGATTATCGTAACTTTCTACTACGGGTAACTTTAATGTAGTGCTGTGCCCAGTGTGAATATCATCAATATGAGCACTAATTTTTTCTTCTTCAATAACTGCATGTAGATGCCATGATTCATTTGGGTGAGTATAAACACCTTGAGTACTTGCTGAATAAAATCCTACAACGGTAGCTTTTTGGCGAGTTTTTGTGGCTTTAGCCATATGGAACATTTTCTCTTTACTGCCATGCCCTCCAAATTTTGGATTTTGACCATTGATCACATGAATTTTCAATTCTTTAAAGCCTCCTTCCAATAAAAAAGGGAATGGCTTTTTAATATCTAACCCCTGTTCTTTTGCTTTAGCCAGTATTGTCTTAAACAGATGCTCTTGTGACAAAGGGCTTGAGATTTCAATACTTTGCCATTTTTCTACGGTTGTGACTGCTAATAAGACTGCTTTTTCATGTTCAGGAATTGTATTAAGTGCGTTTCCAATTCCGTCTTTACCATAATCTAAATATACTTTTCCATTTAGAACAGTAATCTCACCCGTCCCTTTTTGAATTGCTCCAACAGCGTATGAGTTTTTATCAGGTATCGCTTTCTTTAAACCAATAACACCATCCGTATTTTTTTTATGGATCATTTTTTTATAGTGACCATAGCTTTCAATATTTATGCTTTCTGCATAAGCACTGGTACTAAGTATTCCAACAGATAGCGAGGTTAACATGAAGACTTTAAAAAATTGCGATTTAAACATTAGTTACTTTCTCTTTTAATTAGGAGTAATAAGAACATAATTGTACAATTGATAATTGTCAATTACATTATTTTCTTTTGCGACGTAGACACATAACGCGATCCACGGAATGCTAGCGAAATACTCTTTTTGAAAACAAAACTATACACATAGATAACTTTTGAAGATGCCGACTCTGGTGGAGCTATTTTTAATTTGCTTGTTAGGTTTTTATATTAATTGCTGAATTCAAGTTCTAAATGCAACACCTAGAGCCACAAAAATAGAAAGACATCGTAAGAAATCTGTTAACTTTAAATTACCACAACCTAAAGTTAAGGAACCTTACGATGTCTTATTCCCATTTAAGCGTAGAAGAACGCCTCTGTATAGTTAAAATGCTTTATGAAAAACAAAGCATACGAACGATTGCTAAATTTCTTTCACGATCGCCTTCTAGTATCAGTCGAGAGATTAAGAGAAACAGCACTAACAATCTCTACTGGTATGAGAGTGCTGAGCATTTAGCAAATAACCGTAAGCGTTACCCACGATCACAAAGACGTAAATCATATGCGCCTCTCTATGACTTAGTGATTAAGAAACTCATAGAAGGCTTATCACCTGACATCATTGCTGGACGTTTAAAACGAGAGTACGGTAGCCTCAAAATGCGAGTGAGTCATGAAACTATTTACCAATGGATATTGAGTGATGCAAGCCATGGAGGGATACTTTATAAATTATTACATCGTCATCATAAAAAGCGTCAGAAACAAGGTCGTAGCAAGCGTAGGCGCGAGTTTGCAGGTCGTATACCTATCAGCAAACGTCCAAAAGTTGTTGAAGATAAAGTTCGTTTTGGCGATTGGGAAAGTGACACTATGGAGGGAGGAAGATCACTTGGAGGCTTAGCCACTCACGTTGAACGAAAAAGCTGCTTTTTAGTAGCTGGAAAGTTAATGGATAAACGATCAGCGACCTTCATGGATGCGACCATTAAAGCATTTAAGTTTATGGATGAGCGTTTAATAAAGACATTCACCACCGACAATGGGAGTGAGTTTGCAGAATTTAAGCGACTGGGGAAGGCAACCAAAAGCCCATCTATTTTGCTGATCCTTACTCTCCTTGGCAAAGAGGGTTGAATGAAAACACGAACGGATTATTAAGGAGATATTTCCCTAAAGGCTGAAATTTTCATGAAATTGATGATAATCTTATTAAGCGAGTTGTAAATAAGCTGAATCACAGACCGCGAAAATCTTTAAAGTACAGAACACCTTACGAGGTACTATTTAAAACCCGAAGTGTTGCACTTAGAACTTGAATTCAGCATTGCTAGTTGCATATTTTGACCCCAAAATTTTGCCATTGCAACTGAGACTGTTGAATAATCTGTTTGTTTACTATTTTCGTCCCGAACTCTACAAAACTCTGCATCTGGGTTAAAGAGTGTCGAAGCTAAATTGCGCCCCGCAAATATTATATCTTTAGTTTTCTCATAACGCAGTTCAGTAAATTGGCTAAAGGCTTTCCCGATGTTAGTGTTATTTTCAGAAAGGCACTCTGCCAAATACCATGCATCCTCTAAAGCTTGGCAAGCTCCTTGACCCGATGTAGGCAATGGCGCATGAGAAGCATCACCAATAACAATTAAATTATTTTTGTGCCATTTTTTTATGGGATTATGGTCATGAACATAAATTTTATTGATATTTTTAACAGGTGTTTCTGTTATTACTTTTCCTATAATACTAGACCAACTTGAAAAGATTGACTGTAGTTCTTCTTTGTATTTTTCTGGTTTTCTATCATTTATTTTTTTTGATGCTACACCACCCGCCCAGTAAGCTTTATTTTGTGTAACAGGCACAATACCAAACCTCTCACCTATACCCCAGTAATCCTCGACCATGATTTCTTTAAATACTTTAGTATCGGATTCAAAAACACCAATCCAGTTAATAAAGCCCTGATAAATGGGTGTATTTTCACCATTTACATAATTTCGAGCAAGAGACGTCATTCGCCCATCTGCTCCGATAACTATATCCGCTGTTACATTAAACCCATTATTGAAATGCACTTTTACTTTATTGTTTTTATCAGTTTCTAGCTTGCTGACTGTATGACCGTACTTTACTGATATACCTAAAGATTTAAGTTTTGTGATAAGAATATTTTGAAAATCCTTGCGAAGTATAGAAAGGCTAGGATAACCCATTATATTATTGATAGACTCAATATCTATAGAGCCAAGGTTCTCTCCTTTGCTTGAAAGACGTTCCATACTCGACGGATAGCCTGATACAGTTTTTATCTCGTTTAGGATACCGAGCTTATCAAGGATATATGATGCATTTGGCCATAAAACTATACCCGCACCAATATTTGTTTCTGATTCGTGACGTTCATAAACAGTAACATCAAAGCCTTTTTGTTTTAATGCTATTGCACTGCTTATGCCCGCTACTCCTCCACCTAAGATATTAATTTCCATGAGAATATTGACCTGCCAAGGTTATTAGTTTTTCAGTAATTTTATTATGTTTCTTTTCAAGATTTATTCCTTTGTATACAACTGTTGCTTGATAGAGCTTATTCGCTGATTTTTCTGCTGAAGAAAACACGAATGAAAACCATTTCAACAGCACTGGCATAGCCTCAGACTTAGCCATCTTAGTTTTAGTAGGAGGTAACTCCACCACTGAAAAATCAATATTTTTATACTGTTTTTGTAAGTATGAAAATAACACTTTAACAGTAGCCTTGCTTTGCGCATAAGCACCTGACATAGGTTTAAAGTTAGTTGGATTAATTAACTGACTTACATCTATATTTTTTACCATCCGACTTGCTCCTGACCCCGAAACCACAACTTTCGCCTTCTTTGATTGTTGTAAAAGTGGCATCAAGCCTAAAGTAAGAAAATAAGGCGCTAAGCTATTTGTCGCAAAGTGTTGTTCAATTTGATCTTTATTAAAGATCTTTTCATTGAGAAGCACCCCTGCATTAAGAAATAACAAATCTATCTGATTATATTTATCTATAACCTTATGAGTAACTATCTACTTGCTGAAAATCAGATAGGTCAGCCGTATAATTGCTTATCACCCCTTTTGGGAACTCAGTCAATAACTGTTCTTTTACTTTTATAGCTCCTTGCATATTCCTATCTACATTAACCAATTCATAGCCTTGAGCTAATAGTATTCTGCACAGTTCGAAACCAATATCAGATGTTGACCCTGTTACTAGTGCAATTTCATTATTTTTCATTTGTCTAATTCCTAGTCCATGGTCTTATAATCCATGGAGTATTTTTATTAAAAAATTTCATTTCCTTACTTTTCTAAGTATTTTACTAAGGTGTTCTAATTCTTCAGTTTCTAGCTTCCCAAGAGAAGATAAGCCTTGATCCATTGCTTCTTTACCTAAACACATAAGTGTAATTCCTGCTTTTGTAATTTGTATATGGACTATTCGTTGATCTTCTTGATTTCTGATCTTGATAATTAATTTCTTTGTCATGAGTTTATTCAAGAGCCTAGAGACATTCGACATAGGGTCAAACATTTTGGCTTTAATTTCATTTACTGTTGCTTGCGAATTAGGTGATTGAGCGACAATTGATAATATCTTTAACTGCTGTGCTGTAATATCAAAGGGTTCTAATTTATGAGATATTTCACCATTTAGCCACTGTGCAGTTTTTAAAAAATTAATAGCAATTTCTTTATGCAAAATTTAGTCTCTATCATGTAAAGATGGACGACCTAAATTACATTCCATGGAATATATTGTCAAGGTATTTATATTGGTACAACATTTACGGGCAACTGATAGCCTAACAGTTTATTAGACAGCTTCAGTATAATTATCATAGTAAAACCATGCAAAAATCACAATGCTAAAATCTTAACCAACTGCTGTTCCAACTGTGCTAGCGCAACTTTCTGTTCTTCAGCCTGCTTTCGTACTTGCTCAACAACATCAGCCGGTGCTTTATCGGTAAAGTTAGGGTTACTCAAACGACCTTCAACACCTGTCAATCCTTTTTGGATTTTCTCAATTTCTTTATTCAAACGTGCAGTTTCGGCATCTTTATCAATCAAGCCAGCTAGTGGGATTAGGATTTGCATTTCACCACAGAGTGCAGTGGCTGAATCAGGTGCTTCTGCACCTTTAGTTAGCCATTCTTCTGTTTCTATTTTTGCTAGTGAGTTAATGAAAATTGCATTGCCTTCAAAACGTGTTTTATCAGATTCTGTCCAGTTTTGTAGCAGAATTGGGAGTGGCTTGCTCGGTG
>JAZGFW010000169.1:0-6384 GCA_036479895.1 Cocleimonas sp.
AGTATGACCAGAAAGCGGCTGTAGTTAAAGATGGAAGTGGCGGGTTAAAGGTCGATTATGATGTTTCACATCTCTCTTACTGGAATTTGGACTTTTATTCTGTAACTAACTGTACGTCATATATTGGTGTTAGTGGTGCGGACGGTGTCTCTTTATACGGTACTATTACGGGAAATGGTATTTCAAAGTCTGTAGAATATGATGGTGCAGGGTTTATTAATATATATAATGCACCAGGTGACTATAATGTGACATTGAACTTATTCACTATGTCAGGTACGCCAGTTACCGTAAGTCCTGCTACTTTCAACTTGTGTAATCCATCAGCACATGAAGTTGTTGTTACCATGCCAGAACAGCCTCCTGGATATACAAATTACGATGTAAATGTTACCGCGATTGCGGAGTGTTCGAATACTTCTGGGGAAATGCCTATCGAGGGCATATATGTGCATATAAATGCATATCCATATGGCCCATATGATGTTACAAAGCAAACGGATGGTAATGGTATGGTTTCTTTTGCAGGCCTGCCAGCAGGTGAATACCTTATCTATATTCCTGATGGGTCTGGTGACTTTGTAACTAAGTACATTAATATTCCTAGCAGTAATACATCGGGTAATATTGAGGTACGTATTCCTCAAGTTTGTTATATTCCTCCATCAGGTGGTACAGGTGGTACAGGTGGTACAGGCGGTACAGGTGGCACAGGAATGAATTCAAACGATATGTCTGGTGCTGGAAATTAGATAATTAGTTTTTGTAAGTAATGAATATTTAGTTTAATTATTATAAAATTGTAAGGAGGGCAATATGCCCTCCTTTTTTTATGTCCGAAAAGTTATCCTATGAATAAAATTATTTTTATTAGCGTTTCCAGCTTGTTTTTTATTACACCATTAATCGCTGATGATTTAGCCTTTCCTGGTTTTACTGGCGTGCTTAGGACCCCAACCGCTGAAATAGCGCCAAAAGGTGGGTTTAATTACCAGTTTAATAATTACAGTGATTTGGGGACGATCGAAGACAAAACATACAATCATGTCTTTGTTGTAGGTATAGGTTCAAACTTCGAACTAGGTGGGCGCTTAACAGACTGGTATCAAGATGACAGATTAGAGGTTTCGTCTGGCTACTCTAGAAGTGGTAGCGATGGTCAGTTGGCAGGAAAAAGAGATTTATCTGGTAATTTCAAGTTTAAGTTTCCTTTATTGCATCCTGCCTTACCAGAGTTGGCAGTCGGTATGACAGATTTTGCTGGTTTGGCTGTTAATTTTAAAACAGCTTACGGGGTAGCAACAAAACAGCTGGGAAAATTTCAATTTAGTGTAGGCTACGCAAAAAGTGCAGCACCTAGAAATAAAACACATAAAAGAGTGTTAGTTGGTTCTTTTCTTAATACTAAAGTTGATTTAACGTCAGATTTATCCTTGATGGCGGACTATGTTTCAAAAGATATTAGTGCTGGGTTTAGATATAAAGTAAATGCTTTTGATAAGTTATCGTTGTCAGTACAAGCCTTGGTTCATAGGGAAAATAACAAATGGGATAAAACTTTGGGTCTTTCTCTGTCTGTGCCTTTATCGTTTGGTAAAAATAAACTTATAAAAAACAGTAAGATTTTTACTCTTAAGTCTGAGAGTAGAAATACGCATAAATTCTTGGTGAAAATGCGTGAGTTAGGTTTCTCTAATGTGAAACTTGGAAAAAAAGATCAAACTGATGTTGTGGTCTTTGAGAACCACCTCTTTAATCATAGTTATATCGACCCTTTTGCGGTTGTGTTTGCGAATGCTTATCGCTATTTAGGAGGTTCGGCTAAGCTAACAGCAGTAATGTTGAAACAGCAGGTTCCTATTTTTGCAGTTAAAATTAATATGAACGATTATGAGAGTTTTATTCGAAATAAGCATGCTGGGCACTCTAAGTTGAAAAGTACATCAAAAGCGTGGTTTGTAAAGAGTAACGATCTGAACGGTGTAAACTGGTATGCTAGTTCAATTATAAAAAACAAAAGTCCTATTAACATAGAGTTCCGGCCTGAGTTAAACACAACGGTCGGAACGGAGTTTGGGATATTTGATTATTCATTAGGTGTGACAACCAAGCTAGATATACCTATTACCAAAGGCGTTAATATTGTAGCAACTACAACACTGCCACTATCAAACTCTAACAATTATGATGATGGTAAAATTTTTGGGCTGAGAAGGTTGGGCTCAAAAGTTAATCAACTCGCCATTCAAAAGTTTATGAAGCCTACTGCAGAACTTTCATTGATATCTGGTGTTGGTTATGGGTCAATTGACAATGATGGTTTTATGGTAGGTGAAGGTGTTGTTTTATGGCAACCAGGGGAAGGTAACAATCAGGTTGCTGCGAGAGTTACGCATATGAAAGCAAGTAATAATAATGTTGAAGATGAAACGATGGCTTTAGTTTCGTATAAGAGAAATTGGGACGATGAATACAATACAAGTGCAGCTATTACTTACGGTCAACACTACAACAAAGACAAAGGGGTAGCTGCTGCTGTATCTCGTTACTTTGGGGATACAGAGCTTGCTGTTTATGTAAAAGGAGTTGGAGTAGACGATTTAAGTGGTGGGTTGGCTATTAGTCTACCCTTGACGCCAAGGCGGGATAATAAATTTGGAAATATGGTTGTAAAAGGTACACCAAGTTTCAATTATGGTCTTGAAACAACTATTAAGGATCCTTTGGATCCAACGCATAATACACTGCGCTACGATATGTTATTAGCCCCAGGTCTTGAGAATAATCTAAGTGGTTTTTATGATCGATTAAGGATGACCCCTGCACACTTCCTAAATAATTTATATCACTTAAAAGAGGCAACTATTTCACTAGCAAAATAAAACCTAAGATCGACTATTTGGTGTTTCTAGTAAATAGCACCAAGAATGCGAGGACCTTTTGCTCCAGTGACATCAGGTAGATTTCCGTATTTTCTTTCAAGCGTTTGTTTTGCAAGCCATGCAAAGGCGATGGCTTCCATCCAGTCGGGATTAATATTAGCTGTTTCACTAGATAAAATAGTGATATTGGGTAAGTAATTACTGAGTAGCTCTATTAAATATTCATTATGGATGCCTCCACCGCAGACAAGTATTTCTTTGCAAGTAGTGTTAATGCAATTATCCGCAATAGCTTTGGCCGTTAGAGCAGTTAATGTTGCTTGAATATCCTCAGGTCTGTGGGTTGAAGCATCGTTACCTAATTTTTTTTCGAGCCAGTTTAAATTAAATAATTCCTTCCCTGTGCTTTTAGGTGGAGAAAGAGAGAAATAAGACTCATTGAGTAATATTTTCAATAAATGAGGGTTAATATTTCCTGATCTTGCCCAGCGTCCTTTTCTGTCATATTTCTCATTTTTTATTTTTGTAATCCATGCATCAATTAATCCATTTCCAGGCCCTGTATCAAAACCGTAAACATCGGTGGATTTATTTTCTTTTGAAGGCAAATAAGTAATATTTGCGATTCCACCGATATTTAAAACAATGCGATCCTTTGAAGGATGGGTTAAAAATTTTCTATGAAAAGCGGGTGCAAGTGGGGCGCCTTGCCCTCCAGCAGCAATATCACGACTACGAAAGTCGGCAACAGTAGTGATGCCAGTTAGTTCTGAGATTAGATTTGCATCGCCTAATTGTAGGCTAAAAGGATATTCCCCTGTTGGCTGGTGCCACAATGTATGACCATGACTGCCAATAGCCTTAACTTGTCTACTTGAGATGCTGGAATTTTTTATAAGGTTGTTTACAGCCTCAGAAAAAACTCTTCCTAGTTTTTGGTTTAAGGTTCCAATTGTTAATAATGAGCCTTTCCAGTCTGGTTGGATAACGTCTAAAAGCTCCTGCTGTAGTGTTTTTGGAAAGGAGTGAGAGTGCGCTTCTACAAGGAGAGGTTGCTTGTTGCTGAAGTCAACTAAGACAGCATCAATGCCATCTAGGCTAGTGCCTGACATTAAGCCAATAAAATAATCAGTCATAATGTGTGATGGCTTTAGTTAGCCGCCAATATTACTACTAATATCGATTTTAGCTTTTACAAAGCGGTGCAACACATTGAGCTGGAGTACTAAGTTAATAGCTTTGTTGCGAAAATCTTGAAGCTCATTAGATGATAATGACATGCTGTGAGGAAGCGATGCACTCATTGAATCCATGGCTTTTCCCTTCTTGCGGAATTCGTAGTGCAAGTGTGGCCCAGTAGCTAGGCCAGATGAACCTACATAGCCAATAGTATCACCTTGATAAACTTTTTCACCAATCTTTAAGCCTTTCTTATAGCGTGACATGTGAGCGTAAAGTGTTGTATAACCATCCTTGTGTTGAATGATAATGGTTCTGCCATATCCGCCTTTTCGACCAAGAGACTTTATAACACCATTGCCTGTTGCCATAATTTTTGTCCCTCTTCTCCCTGCAAAATCAGTACCTTTGTGCGCACGGAATTTATGAAGAACAGGGTGGAAGCGACCAGGGTTAAAATGCGATGAAACACGAGCATGGGCTATGGGTGTGCGAATGAAGGCTTTTTTCATTTCTTGACCTGCTGGTGTGAAGTAGCCCTTCTTTCCATTTTGGTATGTGTATTGAATAGCTCTTAATACATGCCCTTTGTTGGTAAACTCTGTGGCAAGCAAGTTTTGGTTTCCGACTTTATACCCTGCGTGATAAATCTCTTCAAAGACAGCGGTAACTTTGTCGTCTACTCTTACATCGTGTGAAAAATCGATATCCCAATCGAAGACTTTAACAATCTGTTTAATAATTGTATCGGCTATCCCTGCTTTTCTACCATCAAAAAATAGTCCGTTTCTAATTGTAAAGCTAGCGCGTGCTTGGCGAACTTCAAAAAGCCCCTTTTTCCATGCTCCTTTATATTCCCCGGATTTATTGAGCGTAATTTGATAGCTGTTTTCTTTATCTAAGGTGAATACTAATTCTGATAGTTGTTTTCCATTGGCTGATGTTGCGCGAACGATACTTCCCGTTTTAATTTGAGATAATTCCTTTAAGATGTCTTTATCTTGCTCAAGTGTTTTTAAGGATTTTTGAAATCCTAACTTATGAAAAATATTAGTAAGATTATCGTATGATTTTACATGGTAGGTTGACCATTTATTGCCGCCACTACTTTGGAATGCATGTCCTTCATAGGTTTCTATAGCGCGAGAAGGTAACTCTAGTTCTTTAGGTAAAGTTTTATCGGTAAGCTCAGGAGTAATGGTGTTTTTTAGGGTGGTACTGTTATCAATTGACTGTCCAATTGTTGAATCTACTACGTCTAATGATGAGATAGAAGTGATAGAGGGGGCAATTTGTTTTTCATTTTCAGGAGAAAAGGTAGTCAAAAGAGTTTTGCTTGAAGTGTGTAATTGGGATTGAACGGGCACATTGCCAAGAGTGAAAACTAAAGCCGATGAAATTAAAGCTCTGATTAGCCAAGGACTATAGAAACTATTCTTATTGTTATTTATAGTAGGTAGAGATTCTTCGCAGATCACTATCTGCATTTTCGTATATAAATTATATTTAGTCTCAACTTCTGACCAACTTTTGTCGCTGAAAGTAATGTGATTCTCTAAACTAGAAGACAATGTATTTTACCTATATATATAGTTAACGTAAGAGGCTGTAAAAGTAGAACTTTATTCCTTGGTGCGCATAAATACACGAAAATCATACCGTTTGCAAGCTGAATAGCACCTTAAGGCGATAAGTATATTGTTAATTTATGATATTAATAACTTTGAATTATCGTAAAAAGCGGTTCATTTATATAAGTGACTGTAATAACAAATTAATTCTACTAGTTAGTTTATATACTTAGGCAAATATTATTTCAAGTATAGAGGCTCTATTTTTTATCGATAGCTGCTTAAAGTTTATTATCGTAAATCAATTTTTATAGGAAAGAATGAAGTATTAATGGTGTTAAAAATTCTATGTGTGCAGAGAGTGTAGGGAGTAGAAATATACGCCTAGGAAGAGGCGCGTTAAAATAATATAAATTAAATTAAAAAACAAGTTGACGGCCTGTTTGTAATGCATATAATGCGCGTCGCTCTTGAGTAGATTGCTTGTTTTTATAGTTGATTTACTGAAAGCAAATTAGATCAAAAGAGCATCAGAAAGTTAATTTAAATGTTTTTTTGTTTTTAAGTAACAAATAAGTTGACACGGATATTGAGGCGTATAGAATACGCCACCTCGTTTGAGCAGAGGCTTGAACTGACCTTTAAAAAATGAGAACCAGAAAAACTTGTGTGGGTGCTTGTGGCTTGTGTTTATAACGCAAGAAGCAAGAATCCAAACAAGCGAAGTAAATATTCATTTATGCATTTATGTA
>JAZGFW010000170.1:0-6401 GCA_036479895.1 Cocleimonas sp.
CCCATTTCTTCAGCCAGTGTTGGCTGGTAACCAACCGCTGATGGCATACGACCTAATAGTGCCGATACTTCAGTACCCGCTAGCGTGTAACGATAAATATTATCGATAAACATCAAAACATCACGACCTTCGTCACGGAAACTTTCTGCTATTGTTAAACCTGTTAAGGCAACACGTAATCTGTTTCCTGGAGGCTCATTCATTTGACCGTAAACTAATGCAACTTTGTCTAGTACGCCACCCTCTTCCATCTCGTAGTAGAAATCATTACCTTCACGGGTACGCTCACCAACACCAGCAAATACCGATAATCCACTGTGCTCTTTTGCGATATTATTAATTAGCTCCATCAATGTTACGGTCTTACCAACACCCGCTCCACCGAACAAACCAATTTTACCACCTTTAGCAATTGGCATAACCAAGTCAATTACTTTGATACCTGTTTCTAGTATATCAAGGCCCGCTGCAAGCTCTTCATAATTTGGTGGATCACGGTGAATAGGCATTAATTTATCAGCCTTCACTTCACCTGCATTATCAATAGGCTCGCCCAGTACGTTCATGATTCGACCAAGAGTCGCTTCACCTACGGGTACTTTAATGGGTTCACCTGTATTAACAGCATCCATGCCACGTTTAAGACCTTCAGCCTCACCCATAGCAATCGTACGAACGATTCCATCACCAAGCTGACCCTGCACTTCTAAAGTCAAACCTTTATGTTCTGCAACAGTAAGTGCGTCATAAATTGTTGGAACTGCATCACGTGGAAATTCCACATCAACAACAGGACCGATTATTTGAACAATACTTCCAGTACTCATTGTAGTACCTCTACTTAAAATTAAATTTTGTTTGGAGCTACTTAACTTACCTCTAAAGGTCGCCATTTATTCGTTAAAAAATTATCACTTACGCCTGTAAGCTTAAATTTTTTTCCTTATTCTGACGACCTTTAGAGGCAAATCATGTAGCTCCAATAATTATATAAACTGTTATTAGATTAGCCTACTCAACTGCTGCTGCACCCGATACAATTTCTGATATTTCTTGTGTTATTGAAGCCTGACGCGCTTTGTTGTAAACCAATTTCAACTTATCAATCATATCACCTGCGTTATCAGTTGCACTTTTCATAGCAACCATACGCGCTGACATTTCACAGGCTATGTTTTCGACAACACCTTGATAAATCATTGACTCAATGTAACGAGTCATCAGTGTATCTACGACTTCTTTAGCTTCTGGCTCGTAGATATAATCCCAATGATAGTTTTTTTCTTCAAGCTCTTCTGCAATCACTGGAATCAACTGCGTAACACGTGGTGATTGTGTCATGCTATTTACAAACTCATTTTCGACCAAGAAAAGACGATCAATACGCCCTTCTTCGTAGGCATCCAGCATTACTTTGATTGTGCCAAACATTTCTTCCACAGAAGGCTGATCACCTAACTGTGTAGATTCAGCAACAATACCGTAACGCTTGAAAGCACCTAAAGCTTTACTGCCAAACACGGCAATATCTACTTCAACATCCTTCTCTTTCCATTCAACAATACTTTGTAATGCTTTTTTGAAAAGATTGGTGTTTAAACCACCACATAAACCACGATCAGATGAAATAATAATATAGCCAACACGCTTTACCGTTTCACGTTCTTTAATAAAACTATGTTTGTACTCCAAATGACCATTGGCCATGTGACTAACCACTTGGCGCATTTTTTCAGCATAAGGACGAGAAGCATCCATACGTTCTCTGGCTCGACGCATTTTAGAAGCCGCCACCATTTCCATGGCTTTGGTTATCTTTTTGGTATTTTGAATACTACCAATTTGCGATCGTATCTCTTTAAGACCTGCCATAGCTATTTACCTTTTGTAAGATTAATATCAGACAAGACTCTACCAAGTTCCCTTGGATTTAAAGTCTTCCAAAGCACTTTTCATTTCAGCAGCGATATCGTCACTGTAGTCGCCAGACTTATTTAAATCGCTTAAAAAGTCAGTCTTTTCAGTACGAATATATGACAGCATAGCCGACTCAAAATCAGTTACTTTATCGACATCAATATCATCCAAAAAACCTTCATTAGCGGCAAACAAAGTAAACGCTAACTCACCTGTTTTTAATGGTGAGTATTGAGCCTGTGTCATTAACGCAGTTACACGTGCACCACGCTCAAGTTGCTTTCGAGTACCTTCATCTAAATCAGACGCAAACTGTGAGAATGCCGCTAATTCACGATACTGAGCCAAATCAAGACGCACACCACCACCTAGTTTCTTAATGATTTTAGTCTGCGCAGCACCACCTACTCGTGATACTGAAAGACCGGCATCAATCGCTGGACGATTACCTGAGTTAAACAAATCAGTATCCAAGAAAATCTGACCATCTGTAATCGAAATTACATTCGTCGGTACGAATGCAGATACATCACCTTCTTGTGTCTCGATGATAGGGTAAGCCGTTAATGAGCCTGTTTTACCTTTCACTTTACCGTTTGTCATTTTCTCAACAAACTCAGCATTTACACGCGATGAACGCTCAAGCAAGCGAGAGTGTAAGAAGAAGATATCACCAGGGTACGCTTCACGCCCTGGAGGACGACGCAGCAATAAAGATACTTGGCGATATGCCCAAGCCTGCTTAGTTAAATCATCATAAATAATCAGTGCATTTTCGCCACGATCACGGAAGTACTCACCCATTGCAGTACCTGCATAAGGTGATAAGTACTGCATAGAAGCAGGATCTGATGCGTTAGCCGCAACTACGATTGTATAATCCATTGCGCCAAACTCTTCGAGTTTACGCACAATTCCTGCAACCGATGATGCTTTCTGACCAATTGCAACGTAAATACACTTAACGTCTTTACCTTTTTGATTAATAATTGCATCAATCGCAACCGCTGTTTTACCTGTTTGGCGATCGCCGATAATTAACTCACGTTGACCACGCCCAACCGGAACCATTGCATCCAATGCTTTTATACCTGTTTCCATTGGCTCGTCAACTGATTTACGCTCGATTACGCCTGGCGCTTGTCGCTCAATAGGACCCATTTCAGTCGAATTAATTGGACCTTTACCATCAATTGGTGCACCAAGAGCATCAACAACACGACCTAAAAGCTCAGGCCCAATAGGAACATCAAGAATACGTCCCGTACATTTTGCTGTATCACCTTCTTTGATACCCTTGAAGTCGCCTAGTACTACAGCACCGACGGAGTCACGCTCTAAGTTCATAGCTAAACCAAAAGCACCGTTTGAGAATTCAATCATCTCACCTGACATAACTTCTGATAAACCATGAATACGTGCGATACCATCCATTACTGAAACGATTGTACCTTCTGTACGAGCTTCAGCTTTTGTATCAAAGCCTTCAATTTGCTTTTTAATCAGATCACTGATTTCTGTGGGGTTAAGTTGCATACCTTTAACTTTCCTATATTTAAAATTTAATCACTAACGGGCCATTGTTGAAGTCATTTTACTCAAACGACCTTTCAATGTTCCATCAATCACCAAATCACCAGCCTGAATAATCGCACCACCAAGTAGTGATTCATCCACGCTAACTTTAAGTTTTACATCACGCCCTAAACGCTTCTTAAGCGCTTTAGCGATTGCATCTTGTTCTGCTTTCGTCAATTTTTTTGCTGTAGTAACAAGTGCTTCTACTGAACCTTCAGCCTCATCTTTAAGACTTTCATAAAGAGCACCAATTTCAGGAAGCAAAGACAAGCGATCATTTTCAGCCAATATATTGACTAAATTTTTCGCATTATCATCCAGCTTACTATCACACAACTTAATAAACGCATCTGCACCTGAGTGTTTAGCCATTTGAGGTGTCGTTAGTAATTTTTTAACATCATCATTACTAGCGATCGCTCCCATAAAGCTCAAGGAATCTGACCATTCAGCCAAGTTACCCGCTTTATCAGCCATCTCAAATACGGCACGCGCATAAGGACGAGCAGCAGTTGTCAATTCAGACATAATAATTATTCCTAGTTGATTTCCGCATTTTCAGTTTCATACTAAATTTGTTCAATCAATTCTTTCAGTGCTGATTTATGAGCACCCGCATCTACTTCTTTACCTAAAATCTTACTCGCACCTGCTACTGCAAGCTCAGAGACTTTAGAACGTAAAGAGTCTTTTGCACGATTAACTTCTTGATCAATTTCAGCTTGAGCGCCCGCTTTAATACGATCCGCCTCTTCAACTGCCTTATCTTTAGCTTCTTGCACCATTTGGCCATCACGCGCTTTAGCTTGAGTAATAATTTCAGCAGCTTCTTTCTTAGCTTCCTTCATTACTTTCTCAGCATTATCTGCTGCCAGCTCTTGATCTCTCAAACCTTTTTCAGAGGCAGCAAGACCATCAGCAATCTTAGCTTTACGCTCGTCCAGAACCCCAACGATCGGCCCCCAAACAAACTTCATGGTAAACCAAACGAATATGGCAAAAACGATCATTTCTAGTAATAATGTTAGGTTAATATTCATTTCTTAAAACCTTTCAAATAACTGATTTAACCGCCTGCAACAGCAAACAGAATGTACATTGCAAGACCTACTGCAATCATAGGAACCGCATCAACCAGCCCCATAACGATGAAGAATTGAGTACGTAACATTGAAATCAATTCAGGCTGACGTGTAACACCTTCAAGAAATTTACTTCCCAATACTCCGATACCTACAGCAGCACCTAGTGCGCCAAGACCCATCATAATTGCGCCCGCAATATAAAGTAATCCAGTTTCCATTATAAAATCCTCTTAAATAAAATAAATAAAGTTAAAAATTTGTTTGCCAGTTGATTAATGCTCTGTCTGATGCGCCATATCGAGATACACAATCGTCAGAGTCATAAAGATAAATGCTTGCAATGTAACGATCAAGATATGGAATATTGCCCAAACTAGTTGCAAACCACCACCAAATATTGCGATCACAGGCCCTGCGGTAAGCATCAAGGCAATAAGGATAAAAATCATTTCACCCGCATACATATTACCAAATAAACGCAGTGCCAATGAGATTGGTTTAGAAATTAATGATACGAACTCAAGAAAGAAGTTAATCGGGATTAACAATATCTTAACGATTATATTTTTCGATTCAAAGGGATGCAAGGTTAGTTCTCCTGCAAAGCCACCCGCACCTTTATTCTTGATTGAATAATACAATACCAGTGCAAAAATGCTAAGTGCCATTGCAAAGGTTACATTAGGGTCTGTTGACGGAACAACTTTCTGAAAGTGCGCTATACCTAACTTATCAAACACCCAAGGAATCAAATCAACCGGAATTAAGTCCATAATATTCATCAAGAAGACCCAAACAAAGACCGTAAGCGCCAAAGGCCCAACTAATTTATTTTTAGCCGTAAATGAATCCTTCACACTACTATCAACAAACTCTACAATCCACTCAACGAAGTTTTGCATTTTCCCCGGCACGCCAGCAGAGATGTTTTTAGCCACACGACCAAAGAAAAACAAAAACACAGCTGCCAAGAATATCGACCAAAACATCGAATCAACATGCACTGCCATAAAACCCATCTCTTTTGCTTCTTCAGCAGAGTGAGCCATACCCCAATGTCCATCAGGGAATCGACCGTAAGTCAGATTCGACAAATGATGTCTAATATATTCAGTTGAGGTTAGTGTACCTGCTGCCATTCTATATCTACCTATTTATCTTCTTGTAATTTAATCACTATCACCCAGCCATGGCATAAAATATGCTAGCTGAGAAATTCCAAATACTATTAACAAAGGCTTTGCATTTAGCTTTAAAAGACCGAGGCCTAGACCCAAACCTATTAAAACAAAAACATGCCGCTGTATTACACCAATATAGAGCACTAACATTGTCTGCGAGCCTTCCGATGCAGATTTTATTGCTTGCGTCGCACGCCGCATTAAAATCAAGGAACTAAACAGAGCAATACCGCCTCCATAAGCTGCTGACAGAGCATCAAAATCGCTCATAGTATAGTAGTACGTAAAACCAGTTCCAACCAAAATCATTAGCGTTTGAGTCCATAAAAAACTTTGCATGATTTTGACCACCACTTACTTCGAACTACTTTTCGAACCGCGCGAATTTTAGCATCCCATTTTCATACACTCAACCAATCTAAGCTAAATAAATAAGTATTTTTGAATATATTAATATTAACGATTAGAAACGTGCTTTAAAATCTAATAACACTAAAACCATTTTTACTAAAAAATACAACAAGATACCTAGAAAATCAGCCAACCAATCCAACAAAGAGAATGTTCTATCCACCGAGAAATATTGCATTACCTCAATGGCTAAACCATATATCAATAAAGGTAAACCCTTCCATAACCA
>JAZGFW010000171.1:0-4227 GCA_036479895.1 Cocleimonas sp.
GCATTACGCAAGACCTGACCACCTTCCATTTTAACGCCCTGTGCTGTCTCTTCATTAAGGTAATGAAGTGGCAATACAACCGTCATTTCGACATCATCTCTCACACGTTGTAAATCAACATGAAGCACAAAAGGTTTTGCTGGGTGACGTTGTAAATCACGTAAGAATACTTTTTGTTGCTTGCCATCGAGGGTTAACTCAATGATTGCCGCATAAAAAGATTCTTCCTGAAGGTTTCGCATTAATTGATTTTCTTTCAGTGTTAATGACCATGCAGGGCGACCAGCGCCGTAAAGTACTGCCGGGATTTTATTTACGCGACGAAGGCGGCGGCTCGCACCCTTACCTAAATCTTCACGCATTTCTGCATCTAATATATATTTAGCTGACATAATAATGTCTCCAATAAAATTTAAATTAAAAGAGCCTTCGCTCTAAAACAAAAAAAGTGCAAACTCGCGACCAAGTTTTGCACGTTAAAATACTATAATTATCAAACTATTATAGTCTAATCTTGTACCACATGAGCAAATAATTCGCTGACAGATTCTTCACGATTAATACGTGAAATTGTGTCAGCCAAAATATCCGCTACGGAAAGCTGGCGGATTTTAGCACACTTTTGTGCATCTTCACTTAATGGAATGGAGTTTGTTACCACCACTTCATCCAACATGGAATTTTCAATATTGCCTATTGCTGGCCCAGAAAACACAGGGTGTGTAGCATAAGCAATGACTTTTTCTGCGCCATGCTCTTTTAGAGCTTCTGCCGCGTGGCATAATGTACCTGCTGTATCAACTAAATCATCAATCAATACACATGTTTTTCCTTTAACATCACCGATAATATGCATCACCGCAGAAACATTTGGCTCTGGACGACGCTTATCAATAATAGCCAAACCCGGATCACCTAAAGATTTAGTCATTGCTCGCGCTCGTACAACACCACCAACGTCAGGTGAAACTATCGTAAGGTTTTCGTAGTCTTTTTCAATAATGTCGCGAAGTAGTACAGCTGATGCGTAAATATTATCTACTGGCAAATCGAAGAAGCCTTGAATTTGATCTGAGTGCAAATCAATTGTTAACACACGATCTACTCGGCTCGTTGACAACATATCTGCCACTAACTTTGCAGAGATCGGTACACGACGAGAGCGAACACGGCGATCTTGACGCGCATAACCAAAATAAGGAATAACAGCCGTGATTCGTGCCGCAGATGCGCGATAAAGCGCATCAACCATAATCAATAGTTCCATGAGGTTATCGTTTGTTGGCGCACAGGTGGGTTGAATCACAAAGACATCTTTGCCACGCACATTTTCAAGTATTTCTATATGTGCTTCGCCGTCACTAAACTGGGCAACGGTACATTCACCCAACTCAATATTTAGTAACTCGGAAACTTCACGGGAAAGATCTGGATTAGCATTACCAGAAAAAATCATCATCCTGTCGAGCTCTGACATGATAAATCTCTATAGTAGAGGTTAAAAATAGGCACATTGTGAAGAACTGATCTAACACAATGTACCGTTAAATTTGGCTGGGACGGTAGGGTTCGAACCTACGCATGCTGAGATCAAAACCCAGAGCCTTACCACTTGGCGACGTCCCAATATTCTTTCTAAAAATCAGCGTTAGCTAATATATTCAATTCAACCCAACGCACTCAACAAGGGAGATTGGTTAACCCCTTTAGCAACAAATCCTTGCCACTGTTCGGGTAAGTCATTCAACACTTGTTCTGCTTGCTCTTTTTTATCAAAAGAAGCAAATAAACAGCTACCTGTTCCCGTTAATCGTGCCGGTGAAAATTGTGACAACCAGTCGATTGCTTTATCAATCTCTAAGTGCCTTTTTCTCACGATTGGTTCGAAAACATTCACAAGACTATCGTCTTTCAGAAAGCGCGCTATTGTGATAGTTTCGCAATCTCGTGTCAATGCTTTATCCGCAAATATTTCTGCTGTTGAGACAGAAATATTGGGATGAATCACTATAAACCATTTTTCTTCTAATTCTATTGCGGTTAATACCTCACCTACCCCTTCTGCCCATGCCGTATGACCTTCCACAAAAATAGGTACATCTGCCCCAAGTTGTACGCCTAAATTTGCAAGTTCTGAGATATCCAACCCACAACCCCACAAACGATTTAAGCCCTGTAAAACCGTTGCTGCATCTGAGCTTCCTCCCCCGATTCCGCCTCCTATGGGCAAGCGTTTATCAATGGATATATCAACACCCAATGGCGACTGCGTTTTCTGTTGCAGCAACTTAGCAGCACAAATACAAAGATCAGATGATTCAGGAACACCCTCTAAACCTTTGATACGTTTAATTATACCATCGTCTCGCCTGCTTAAAATAATTTCATCTGAATAATCAAGCAACTGAAACGCCGTTTGTAACAAATGATAGCCATCATCACGACGACCCGTTATATGTAAAAACAGATTGAGTTTAGCCGGTGCGGGCAGTATTAACTGAGGCAAAACTTCTACCAACTTTTAGCAATCATCTTCAAATAAACATCGTCTTTATCACGGGTAATAATAACTTTTGTCGGCATTGCATCAAAACGGTTATTTAGAAAACGTGAATAATTAATTGTCCAACCCGCTTGATAAATAGTTTTAGGTCTACCTTGCGCATCTAAGTTCAAATTATCGAGTTTATATTGGGGTGACACCAAGCCACGAACCCAATACTGCATTCCTTTTAAGGGCAGTTTTACTCCTGATTGGCGTTGTAAAAGGCGTTCTTCATCCGTATCTCGATAAGTCTTTCCATCATCAGATAATAAGGAAACATGCTGAGGAGTTTTATCAAGCTTTGCAATAATTGCACCAGTAAGTGGGTTTTTAATTTGCATCTGATAGTTATTGAGTGCTTTTTGTACCCAATTTAGACCAAAATTCCAATGGTCTTCACGATAACGTAAAGCAACTTTACTGATTAATGTCCAAGCTGGCTTTCTTGCTAAAGCTTGTTGGCGCATTTTCCATGACACTTCTTTACTAGATGTTTGTACAGCAGATTTCCCGACGGGTTTAACAACTTGGGTTCGCGAACAAGCTGTTAACATTAGGCTAGCGACTAAACCCCATAAAATTAGACTGCGTTTATTCATCTTTAAAACCCCTTTCTTATTCTTAAAGCATGAATATTAACAAAATTATTATAAAAACCGTCTTTATTTTTTAAAGAGACCTTTGCTCAAGGCAATTGTGAAAAGCTACTCACCACCTGATTCGTGCAAAGGCCTTTTAAAATTAACGTTCTGAAGCCCTGCATCTAATATTAACTGTTTCTTTAATCGAGCTACTTTCTTTTTAGCATTTTTTAATAAGGAACCGTTAGTTACTTTCATATAGCCATCTAAGGCACTTTTAGTATCACCCTGCGCTTCAAAGACTTCGGCCATAAAATATTCAGCGTCACTAGCATAATCTGCCGAAAGCTTTAGTTTTTCTATGTCTTTAGTCGCCCCTAAATAATTAGCTTGATCGATTTCTAAAGCAATCAACGACTTTAATAAATCATTATTTTGAGGGTGCTTTATGGTTAAATCCTTAAGATAAGTAAACGCAGCATCTTGCTGCTGATCCATAATTAGCAGGCGCACAAGTTCTAGCTTTATCGAGTCGCTAGCATCATGCTTGTCTACCACAGGTTTTAAAGCCTGAACTGCATCAGTAACCCGCTTTACGTTTTTGAGCGCTTTAGCCTTCATCAAAGATGCTTTGATATAACTTTTTGATTCGATAGCTTCTTCCACAACATAGCTATCTAATTTGCCTAAGGATGAGATCACTACATCATGATTCTCTGCTTGATTTGCCAATGATGCCAAGATAAGTTGTTGTTGAACTTGAATTTTGGCTTGATTGTGAAAACTTCCTACCTTTTCAGCGTGATGGTCTAAATATTTCGTAAATACGCTCAATGCTTTGTCATGATGCGATTCAACACTCAGTAAAGCCCCTATAAATCGCAAACTTTTAAAGCTTTCTTTTTCAGCTTGTGATTCAGATTCTGCCACTAGCTGCTCAATACGAACGAGTTGGAGTGCAGATTTCTCATACTTATCATTTCTTAATAATAATAATGCAAGATATTGATTTGCCTCTAAGTCAGAATCACGCAAACCCACCCATTTCTGAGCATTAAACAAAGCTTTTTCCGTTTGCTCATTGGTTGCAGCAAGTATAGT
>JAZGFW010000172.1:0-5478 GCA_036479895.1 Cocleimonas sp.
TAAAGACGTGAGTGCTAGACCAATTAGTTGTCTGCCCAGGTATTTGCGGTTTTACCCACCAAGCCTTTTCATCACTGATAGAGAAGGTTATATCAGTTGGTGTATATGAGCATACGGCTTTATTAGCACAGTCTGCCTGAACCGCCGTTAGGGTATACAGTTGCCAATTATCACTATTAATCGTATCTTCATGCCCTAACAGGTACTCTGTTGCATCTTGTGTTTTTGGCCACGAGAAAGTGGGTGTCGTATCAGTAATGATACCACTAGGTTTATAATGGTTGGATGCAACAATATTTTTTCTTGTAAATTCAGGGTGGCTAATTTCAGACACAGATTCACCTGAGTTAGAGACTGCCCCACAACCTGTAAAAATGATTGAAATAGCTAATATTAAAAGAGGGAAAGATGCGAAGCGGGTAACTAAAGTCATGTCATAACTCATTTATTTATTTTTTATTGGTTCCACTCCTCATGGAGTAGAAATTCTTACAGTATACTCAAGGATGACTGCTATTTTGTCTTAAATGCAATACAGAGATTAATTTATCATTCTCTTAAAGTAGATTAACGAGCACCTAAGATCGACAACAATCTATTATCATTTACATTTCTTGCCATATCTATTGCACTCATACCATCTGATGTTTGCGCACGTGGAGATGACCTATGCTGTAATAAATAATTCACTATGTTGGGATGATTAAAACGTGTTGCGTGATGCAGTGGAATCCAATTTTTAATTGTACGGGCGCTAACATAAGCCCCGTTTTTTACTAAATAAATAACAGCTCGATATTGCCCTCTTGCCGCAGCCATATGCAACGCCGTTTCGCGCTCAGCGTTTGACACATTAACATCAATTCCTTGCGCTAAAAGCTGACCAATTCGTTGTACATTACCGCTGGTAGCAGCATCAAATAGCTCACCCGCTTCTGGGACTTCTTGCGGTTGGTTTGCTTTGGGTTGATAGACAACTGGTTGAGGGTTTGCTCGATATTGAGCCTGCCTTTGTTCTTGCAAAGCCCGTGATTGTTCAGCTCTTGCTTGCTCTGCTTGGTAGGCTTCCTCCCAAAGTTGTTGCTCTTCTGGTGTACTAGGAACAGTTATGACTTCCTGACCATTATCTATGGTTTCATAAGCATTTGCGGTGCCTGTAACAAAAGAGTTTAAAAGCACAAATACTGCAAAAGCTTGGATGGATTTTTTCATGAAATTATTACCAATTGTTCATCTAGTATTATGAATCAGTATAACGATGGCAAATACACTCACCTTAGTTTTCCAGATAAACGAAGTAAAAATAGAGATAGCCGATATACAGCTATAAGGGATTTTCCTCTTATTGAAAATGATAACTAAGCCCTTATCATCTATACTAATTACAAGAAATGCTTTATTAAAAAAATCAATATTATTAGGAGAGTAGAGATGGAATTATTACCCATAGCACTGGTTGTCTTAGCGTTTTTCATTATCACAATGGGCGTCAAACGCGTTCCACAAGGAATGGAATATACGGTTGAACGTTTTGGACGTTATACCCGTACTTTAAAACCAGGCATACAATTCATCGTTCCTTTTGTTGATAGCGTTGGCGCAAAAATTAATATGATGGAGCAAGTTGCGGATGTTCCACAGCAAGAAGTTATTACCAAAGATAACGCAATGGTGAGTGCTGACGGTGTGGTTTTTTTCAAGGTAATGGATGCCGCAAAATCTGCTTATCGTGTTAATGACATGTACCGCGCAATTCTCAATATTACGATGACTAATATTCGTAGCGTGATGGGTTCTATGGATTTAGATGAGCTACTCTCTAAGCGTGATGAAATTAACTCACGCTTACTTGCTGTGGTTGATGAAGCTGCATCTACTTGGGGCGTTAAAGTAACTCGTATTGAAATTAAAGATATTAACCCACCTCAAGACTTAGTCGACTCTATGGGTAGACAAATGAAAGCAGAGCGTGAAAAGCGTGCCTTAGTTTTAGAAGCTGAAGGTAAGCGACAAGCGAGAATATTAAATGCCGAAGGTATCAAGCAATCACAAATACTCGCAGCAGAAGGTGAAAAAGAAGCATCTTTTCGTGATGCTGAAGCACGCGAAAGACTCGCAGAAGCAGAGGCACGAGCCACCTCAATGGTATCTGAAGCCATTGCAAAAGGTGATATCCAAGCCATTAACTACTTTGTCGCACAAAAATATACCGAAGCCTTAAAAGACATTGGCTCTGCCAACAATTCAAAAATTATAATGCTACCGCTAGAGGCTTCAAGCTTAATGGGATCTATCTCAGGTATTGCAGAAATCACCAAAGAAACATTTGGTAAAAATGCTACAAACACTGGTGATAAATAATGCTTGATGGAATTTTTGATAACCTGCTTTATTGGCACTGGTGGCTATTTGCCATCGCTTTAATCATTTTAGAAATCTTTTCAGCGGGGGCATTTTTTGTTTGGATGGGCGTAGCCGCGGGGGTGACTGGACTTATTTTACTTATCCTGCCCGAAATAAGTTGGGAAGCGCAATTTATAGTATTTGCTGTTACCAGTATTGCTGCCATTCTCATTGGACGATCTTTTTTCAACCGTAAAGAAATCAATACTGAGGATCCAACCTTAGCGGAACAAGAAAGCAGTTTAATAGGAAAAACGTTTAGTGTTGAGCAAGCCATTCTTAACGGTAGCGGCCGCGTTAAAGTAGGCGAATCAACATGGAAAGCGAACGGCCCTGACTGTAAAGTAGGTAAGTCGGTTAGAGTCATTGCCGTTGATGGTGCTGAGTTAATTGTAGAACTTGTTGAATAAGCTCTCTCTACAAATATTTTTCTATTTCATCAAGCCCAAATTTATTAGCTTTTTCACTATATGTCTTAGAAGTTAAATTCATAAAGCCATGCTGATAAATACTTACTTGTGTTGTTACATTTGGCAAAAGCTGTATTTTCTCACTTAATCCATTCACATCAAAACTTTCTTCTGCCTGAGGAAAGATAACTTCTGTTAAAACATTTGGTTTTATATCCAGATGGTTTCGTATTTGGGTTGGATAAAAACAAAGCATTTGCTTGCACAATACGCTTTCACAGTCAGACATCCTCCACGCAATATTAGCCCCTGCGCTAAAACCAATAATAAGCTTTGGCTTGATTGTTGTTACTAACTCTTTGGCTTTCCTTAAATAAGCTTCATGTCCACATTTTTTGACAAAAACATTATAGGCTTCTTTTTCGCTTTCAAAAGAATAACGCTTTCCTTGATAGGGATCGATTACAACTACTTCAGACACATCGCGCTTTAAAAAAGAAATTAGGTTATCGGTCGATGCACAAAGCCCATAAATATCTGTAACAATAACTACTTTCATTTTTTACTCATTCCCGAGTATGCTGAGAACCCCTAGATATATCACTTAAACGAAATCAATGCCTCTTTAACCGCGTTAATCAACTCTTCTTCTTTATCAACAAAAAAGTGATTAGCGCCTTTAACCATCTGTTGTTTATATTTTTTATTATGTGAAGATGCATTTACACGCATGGGGGCTGACTCTAATACGCCCGGTAAATCTTTCTTACCGTACAAATCGAGCACAGGTATTTTTATTTTCTTCAGGTATTTAGTATTACCGGTATTCATTCCAATTCCGATATAGCCAACAATAGGCGTATCTGTTTGTGCTTCTTTGTAGACTTTTTTATGGGCTAAGTAGTAATTCGTCATTTGCGCGCCCATGCTATGAGCAATAATCACAACTTTCTTCGCACCTTCTTTTGCCATTTGTCGAATACCAGCATCTATTCGTGCGGGCACTTCTTTCATTAACGGCTCGTAGTCACGCGGTTTTGCCTCATTGTTTAAAACGGGCATTTGCAAAGACAAGGTATTCCAGCCCTCTACTGCTAATTCTACACGTAAAGGTTGAATGACTTCTGACCAGTCTGGGTGAACGCCAATACCATGTATGATGATTATGCCAACGTCAGAAGGCTCTTCAGCACGAGTATCAATGGCTAGGAAATCAATCTTTCCGTCGCTTAATTTAATCACTTCTCCATCTAAAAGAGAGTCGCTTATTTGCACTTCCCAGCGTTTTTCTTTGTCTTTATCGGTTGCTAACGCGATCGTTTGAGTAAGACTAACGAGTAATACTAAAAGTAATGTTCTAAACTGAATAATAAACCGCATAAAATGTACTCCATAAATTCTAAGAGAAAAACAAATTAAAGCCTGTCTTTTTAAGCCACACTTTTTCTTGTAATAAATCGGCTTCAACTAAAGCCTTCTCTTCACTGTTTAAACTTTTTAAATGTAGGCTATCCACACTACATTCAATATCAGGAAAAATATCTTCATCAAGACGAGAACGGTGTAATAACACCGCTAAGCGTAATAATATTATAAGATAGTTAATCGTTTGGCGCTCATCTTCTGGTAGCGTTTGTAAAATATCAGGTTCAATTTTTTTACGATGGCTCTTTACTAGCACCGCCATCCAATGCTGTCTTCTACGAGCAAAACCTGGCATATCAGCAAACTCCAAAATATGTGCGCCTTGCAAATGATGCTTGTCGTGAGTAATGCTTAAACCTAGCTCGTGTAAATCACAGGCCCAGCCGAGCGTAGCTTGCCGCTTTTTAGGAATGCCCCATGTTTTTCGTACTTGTGTAAAACAATGCAAGGCTGTCTTTTTAACACGCTCCGCTTGCAGGGGGTCAATATTAAAGCGGTGCATAAAATCTTGAACAGTGCGATCGCGCACGTCTTCGTGTTGAATGCGACCGAGCATGTCATATAGCAGGCCTTCACGAAGTGCACCTTCTGAAACGGTCATATGCTTGATTTTGAGTGCTTCAAATGCGGCGATTAAAACAGCAAGCCCACCTGCGAATACAGGAGCGCGATCTTCTTTTAGCCCTGCTATCTCAATATTATCTATATTGCCTGTGGCTATTAATTTATCCCTAATTCGATATAAGGTTTGTAGTGAAATACCGAATTGCTCGATACCTTCTTCTTGAATAATAGCTCGTGCAGCTTTTATTGTGCCCGAAGAGCCAATAGCAAATTTCCAATTATTCGCTGAAAAAGCCTGTTGAATCGGCATTATTTCTAAACGCAGTGCAGTATTAGCAGACTGCCATTTATCCTCACTTAAATCACCATCAGGAAAGTAACGCTTTGTAACACTCACCGATCCAATATTTAAACTTTCAACATTCAGTGATTCAAACTTTTTACCAATAATAAATTCAGTACTGCCACCGCCAATATCGATGACTAACTGCTTACCTTTATCGTCAGATATGGTATGCGAAACACCTAGATAAACCAGTCGTGCTTCTTCATGGCCCGGAATAATTTCAATACGATGCCCAAGTGCTTTCTTGGCCTTGCGTAAAAATTCGCTGGCTGTATTCATCGTACGCAGTGTATTAGTGCCAGCAGCACGAACTGCCTCAGGTGGTAAATG
>JAZGFW010000173.1:0-5597 GCA_036479895.1 Cocleimonas sp.
GCTGAAATGAGTTTTCCCGTTTCAAGAATGATGAGATGTTTTTTAACAGCTGCTCTAGTCATATTAAATTCATCGGTAAGTTCTTTTACCGACATGTTTTGAGTGCTCAGATGCATTAAGATCGCACGACGCGTTGGATCTGCTAGTGCCTTAAATGAGTTTTGTAATTCCAGATTCATTTTCTAATCAGCCTTTGTGATACCATAAGGTATCTAGTTAATTTACAATACCATAAGGTATCCTGTCAAGAAATATAATCGATCAGGGATTCACAAGCCTAAATCGACTTGTTCAAAAGCTAGTTTTTATAAAACGAGCTTGAAACTCCCCGTACAACCATAGACAATACTGTATTCATCCAATGAAGTAAGTTGAGTCACAGCATGTCATCAAAATCAAAAACAGCGCCTAGTTCCATAAAAAGTACCGCAGAAATCAGGCAAGGTTTTCTTGATTTCTTTGCGAGTAAAAACCATGAAAAAGTAGCTTCAAGTTCGCTTATTCCCGGTAATGACAAAACCCTACTTTTTACCAATGCGGGCATGGTGCAATTCAAAGATGTTTTTTTAGGCGAAGACAAGCGCAACTACAACCGCGCAACAACCTCACAGCGTTGTGTACGCGCGGGTGGAAAGCACAATGACCTTGAGAATGTAGGCTACACAGCGCGTCACCACACCTTTTTTGAAATGCTTGGCAACTTTAGTTTTGGCGACTACTTTAAAGAAGAAGCCATTAGCTACGCGTGGGAGTACCTCACCGAAGTGGCAAAACTACCGCCTGAAAAACTTTGGGTAACGGTCTACGCTGACGATGAAGAAGCCGAAAATATCTGGATAACTAAAATAGGTTTCCCTAAAGAGCGCATCAGTCGTATTGGTGACAAGCCGGGCAAAAAATACGAAAGTGATAACTTTTGGGCGATGGGTGATACTGGGCCTTGTGGGCCATGTTCTGAAATATTTTATGACCATGGGGAACATATCTGGGGTGGCCCTCCTGGTACACCAGAAGAAGACGGTGATAGATACATAGAAATCTGGAACCTTGTTTTCATGCAGTACAACCGTGCTAAAGATGGCACCATGAACCCTTTGCCAAAGCCCTCTGTTGATACAGGTATGGGTCTGGAGCGTTTAGCGGCTATTTTACAAAACGGTCACAGTAACTACGATATTGATCTGTTTCAAAATTTACTTAAGTTTATTGCCAATTTAACTAAAACAGATGATTTTGATAAAGCATCACTAAAAGTCATAGCCGATCATATTCGCTCATGTTCGTTTATGATTGTAGATGGTGTTGTACCTTCCAATGAAGGTCGTGGTTATGTGCTTCGACGTATAATTCGCCGCGCCGCGCGCCATGCTCATAAGCTGGGTTTGAAGGATGCCTTCTTCTATAAATTAGTAAAGCCTCTTGTAAAAGAAATGGGAGAAGCCTACCCAGAACTTGCCAAAGCGGAAGAAAAAGTAGAACAAACACTGTTGAAAGAAGAGCAACGCTTTGCCGAAACATTAGATCAAGGCATGAAAATATTAGACGATGCAATTTCCAAAATGGAAGGTGACACTATTGCAGGTGAAGTACTTTTCAAACTTTATGATACTTACGGTTTCCCCCTAGACTTAACCGCTGATATTGCCCGCGAGCAGAATCTAAAAGTGGATGAAGCGGGTTTTGAATCTGCTATGAATAAGCAACGCGAGCGCGCCCGCGCCGCAGGAAAATTCGACACCGACTATAATGACAAATTAAATATTGCCAGTTCCACTGACTTTAGTGGCTATGATAAAACCGAAGATGTAGCTGAAGTTGAAGCCATTTTCATAAAAGGCAAAGAAGTTGCTAGTCTAAATATTGGTGAGCAAGCGCAAGTTGTATTAAAAAACACACCTTTCTATGCCGAGTCGGGTGGCCCTGTGGGCGATACAGGTTTACTTGTTTCAGGAGACAGTGTTTTTGAAGTGCAAGATACCCAAAAGCAAGGGACTACTTTTATTCATTACGGTGTTATGCAACGTGGCAAGCTAGATAAAGGCGCACAGATAAAAGCAGAAGTGGCAAAAGATCGCCGACAAGCCATCGTTTTAAATCACTCTGCAACCCACCTTATGCACAAAGCCTTGCGAGAAGTTTTAGGCGAACACGTGGAGCAAAAAGGTTCATTAGTCACTGCAGATCATTTGCGTTTTGACTTTTCACATTCAGACCCCGTAACAAAAGATGAAATATTTACCATCGAGAAAATGGTTAACGATGAAATTCGTTTAAATACAGAAGCAAAATCAAACGTCACATCAATGGATGAAGCGGTTAAACAAGGTGCGATGGCACTGTTTGGTGAAAAGTACGGCGACGAGGTGCGTGTCGTCAATATAGGTTATTCAACTGAGCTTTGTGGTGGCGTTCACGTAAAACGCGCCGGCGATATTGGTTTGTTTAAAATCACAAGTGAAAGCGGTGTTGCAGCAGGTGTACGCCGTGTTGAAGCCGTCACAGGTTCTGGCGCAATTGATTGGATAGAAGCGCGATCTAAACAACTAGATACGGTTGCCAGCTTGGTGAAATCAAGTGCTAATGAAGTGGAAGATAAAGTGACGCTTGTCTTAGAAAAATCACGCGCTTTAGAAAAAGAACTACAGCAATTAAAGCAAAAACTAGCGGCACAAGCGGGCTCTGACTTAGCGTCTGATGCCGTAGAAATTAACGGTATTCAAGTGTTAGCGACGAACCTAGAAGGTGCAGATCCCAAGTCATTACGCGACACAGTTGACCAGTTAAAAAATAAACTGGGCAAAGCGGCGGTGATTATTTCCACCGTTGTGGATGGAAAAGTTAGCTTGGTAGCAGGTGTTACCAAAGATGAAACGAAACAAATAAAAGCGGGTGATTTACTCAAATTTGTTGCTGAACAAGTTGATGGTAAAGGTGGTGGACGACCTGATATGGCGCAAGGTGGTGGCAGTAATGCTGCTGCTTTGCCTGATGCTCTAGCATCAGTGGCAGAGTGGGTTAAAGGTCAGCTGTCATGAGTAAACTCGTTGTACAAAAATATGGCGGAACATCGGTCGGCTCACCCGAACGAATCCGTGAGGTTGCTAAACGCGTGGTGCGTTATCGTAAGCGTGGCGACTCTGTTGTCGTGGTGTTATCTGCGATGTCGGGTGAAACCAATAAGTTAATCGCTTTGATTAATGAGATGAATCCATACGGATCATCACGAGAAAAAGACGTGGTTTTGTCCACGGGTGAACAAGTCACCATCGGTTTATTAAGCTTAGCGTTAGAGGCTTTGGATTGCCCCGCACGCTCGTACACTGGCACACAAGCACGTCTATTGACAGACAGCGCCTTTAGCAAAGCACGCATTAGCAAAATAGATGGCAGTAGAATCCAAGATGACTTAGATGCAGGGCGGGTCGTCGTTGTGGCAGGTTTTCAAGGGGTTGATTGTGATGGCAATATCACCACGCTAGGTCGTGGTGGATCAGATACAACAGCCGTCGCATTAGCTGTTGCACTTGAGGCAGACGAATGCCAAATCTATACAGACGTTGACGGCGTATACACTACCGACCCACGGATGGTGCCAGAGGCAAAACACATCCCCAAACTAGCCTTAGAAGAAATGTTAGAAATGGCAAGCCAAGGTTCTAAAGTATTGCAAATTAGAGCTGTAGAATTTGCCCACAAATACAATATGCCGATTCGAGTTTTATCCAGCTTTGATGATGGCGATGACGGAAAAAGTACGCTGGTAACGCGTGAGGAAGACATAATGGAAGAAGTATTGGTACGAGGCGTTGCCTTTAATAAAGACGAAGCGCAGTTAACTATCACTGGCGTACCTGACCAACCGGGCGTGGCATTTAAAATCCTTGGCCCAATCTCTGATGCGAATATCGAGATTGATATGATCGTGCAGAACATCGGCTCTGCCGGTAAAGATGGCACAACGGACTTCACTTTTACCGTGCACCGTAATGAATACAACCAAGCGATGAAAATTTTAAAAGCAACAGGCGACAAGCTTGGTGCAAAAAATGTCAGCGGTGACGATAAGATAGCAAAAGTTTCAATTATCGGTGGTGGAATGCGCTCTCACGCAGGTGTTGCAACCGATATGTTTAAAGCCTTAGCGGATGAGAATATTAATATTCATATGATTTCTACCTCAGAGATCAAGGTATCTGTGGTTGTGGATGAGAAGTATTTAGAGCTTGCTGTGCGTAGTTTGCATGAGGCATTTGAGTTAGATCAAGCGTAACATATCCTCTTTCCAACATTCAGAAATTTAACATAAAAAAGGAAGCCATTAAGGCTCCCTTTTTTATTGTTCCAATACGCTAGTCCAAAATTATGCACTTTCAGTGCAAGGCTTTAGCTGATACACACATAATGTTAAAAATAAAAAATATTCTTTACCATGAAGAACATGAAGGTTAAACACTATTTATATTCTAAAAAGTCTTTCGTTTTTTCTTCATGCCCTTCATGTCCTTCATGGTTAAACTATTTGTTTTATCTTATCTATTAGAAATCTGAATTATCATTCAGGGGCATAATAATAGCCCCCTCTAGGGAGGAGAGGGTAATCACCATCAAACGTAACGACTTTAAGTCGTTTGTGAAACAACCTATGGGACTTTCAGTCCATAGTGGTTGAGTTTACATGCTACATCTGTAAACAGAATTTTAGACCTTACTGTTTTTGTTTCTCTTCATTGTCCTTCATGGTAAACCTTTCTCTTTCTAGGAAATGATTTTCATAGAACTTACTCGCGCCCAATCAGTTCAATCTCATAGCCATCAGGATCTTTTAAAAAGGCAATAATCGTATTACCTGCATTCATCGGACCCGCTTCGCGAATAATTTCACCGCCCATCTCTTTCATTTTTTTACACGCTTCATATACGTCAGGCACACCAATAGCTAGGTGTCCAAAAGCCGTGCCGACCTCATAGCTGTCAACACCCCAGTTATAGGTCAGTTCGAGAACGGTATTGTTGGCTTCATCGCCGTAGCCTAAAAATGCCAAGGTGAATTTCCCATCAGGGTATTCGTTTCGGCGTAACTCTGTCATACCGAGTACATCAGTATAAAAAGTAATCGACTTTTCTAAATCAGCCACGCGTAGCATGGTGTGTAATATGCGCATTGTAACGTTGTCCTTGAGGGATCTCTGAACAAGTCCCATAAAATTCTGCTGGCTTACAAGGCATCAAATCCTAGGCGTTAGTTTTGAGAATGGTTGTTCCCTTCGCAAAACTCACAACAACGGAGGTGATGCCTTGTAAGACAGCCCTGTCGGCTTAGCCAAAAACCCAGACTCTTTGTTATTGTTACTAACAAGGCAATAAGCATTCCGCGTAACCATGCCTTGATTCTGGTTTTTTGGCGTTGCCAGAATTTATGGGACTTAATCAGAGAACCCTTAAGTTCAGTCTTAGTTTAGAGCTTTCATTAAGTCTTTTAACATACCTGCAACTTCACCTGTCATCAAGGCAAATTGAATATCAAGATGCTCAGCTTGAGTTTGTGGGTCATTGTCTTGTAATTGTTCTTCAAGCACATCTAGAAATTTAAGCTTTTT
>JAZGFW010000174.1:0-5115 GCA_036479895.1 Cocleimonas sp.
GAGCAACTCCCTTACTGGAAAATTGTTGAGCAAGTCCCGCAGTTAATTGAAAGCCTTGCAGAAGATAACTGGTTAAAAGTGGGCAAGGCTATTATGACTACCGATACCACATTAAAAGGTGTCAGTAAGTCATTAATAATCAATGGTAAAACGGTCACAGTAACCGGTATCACCAAAGGCGCAGGCATGATCGAGCCGAATATGGCGACTATGCTGGCTTACGTGGCAACAGATGCAGGGATCGAAAATGATGTATTGCAGGCAATTTTGGATGATGCGGTAAAGCATTCTTTTAACAGTATTACGGTTGATGGTGATACCTCGACCAATGACTCATTGATTTTAATGGCAACTGGGCAATCTGGCGTAGCGCTAGACGAAGCTAATGAAGAACAAATTGTCGATGCCATTAATAACGTTTGCCAAGAATTATCACAAGCGATTATTCGTGATGCCGAAGGTGCAACCAAGTTTGTGACAATCAATGTTGAAAAAGCGCCTGACTATAACTATGCGAAAGAAATCGCTTATTCAGTTGCACGCTCGCCTTTAGTAAAAACGGCTCTATTTGCCAGTGACCCTAATTGGGGTCGTTTGTTGATGGCAATTGGTAAAGCGCCTGTTAAAGGTTTGGATGTGAGTAAACTCTCTTTATGGTTGGGTGACACGCAATTGATCGAGGCGGGCGAACCATTAGAAAGCTATAAAGAAGTACAAGGCCAGGCTGAAATGGATAAAGATGAAATTGTGATTAGTGTCCAGTTAAATGCAGGAGATACAGAAGCTTCTGTTTGGACATCTGACCTGTCCCATGAGTATGTAACCATTAACGCAGAGTACAGAAGCTAACATGATGATTAATGTAAAGAAAATACTTTTAAATCTTTGTTCAATTACCCTCATTAGTCCCTTAATGGCAACACAAGTTATTGCTAGTGAAGACTCTAATGCTGATTGTGGTGCGGTGCGTGCAAAATACCAGTGTCCTTCGCCCGATAAGCCAAAACATCAACTGCACTTGAGTTTTGATGATGGCGTAGGCAGTGTCACACCAAAGATTTTAGATATTTTAAAACGTGAAAAAATCAAAGCGACATTTTTAGTATTAGGCAATAAAGTTGATTGTAAAAAGCACCTAGCAGGTACTTTGTCTTTCAAGCAGTGTAAGGAGCGTTTTGCGACGTTACAGCGTATAAAACGTGAAGGACATGATATTGGCTCGCATAGTTATGAACACCTTCATCACTCACAAATTTCGCCAGCAGCGCTAGAAGAAACTATTACGCGCTCGCGTGAAATATTAAACCCTTATTTTACCACAGAGCCTGCTATTTTTAGGCTTCCTTATGGTGATGGTTGGTTTAATCAAAAAGAGAAACCACAGGTCATGCAAGCCTTAAAAAAGGCGAACTTTTTTCATTTAGGTTGGGAAATGACAGCCTATGATTGGAATGAGAAATTTCAACAAGGTGATAAAATATTAGATAATGTTTTAGGCCAGCTATGTGGGAATGGAAAAAGAGGGCGTGATGGCGTGGTGCTTTTCCATGACGGTGTATTTGAAAATGAACATGAAGGTCGCATATTTACAGGCAATAACCTTGCACGATGGATTCCTAAAATGCGCTGCGTGGCTGATTTTAAACCTTTACTACACTTTAAGAAGAATCTTAAAAAGAAATGAGTGTACGCATAGCCATTGGCGTAATTATTAATGATGAAAATCAGGTATTAATTACCAAACGGTCTGCAAAGCAACACCAAGGTAATAAATGGGAGTTCCCAGGTGGTAAGGTTGAGACTGAAGAAACCTCACAAGAAGCATTATGTAGGGAGTTAAAGGAGGAAGTAGGCATTGACGTTCAAATAACTGATTTTTTGATGAATATTAGTCATAGCTACGATGATAAAAAAGTGCTTCTTGATGTTTATGAGGTAAAGCGATGGGCAGGAGAAGCTCGAAGTTTGGAAGACCAGCTTATGAAGTGGGTGAAAAAATCTGATTTAAAAAACTATGAATTCCCTGATGCTAATGCCGATATATTAAGAAAACTAACTTAAATTACTGATAATTATCAAAAAACTGCTAAGCTTAGGTTAAGCGTGTATTCCCTATACTCTTTGAAATAATCATTAATGAGTAAACCATTCATTCTAGGAGCTATGTATGAAACAACCTGCAATTAAAACTATTTTACTTTTATCAATGCTTGGCACGGTCAGCGTGAGTCAAGCTAATGGTTTTGGCAATTTCTTTGGTGGCAATAACAATAGTGGTTTTGGTAATTTCTTCGGTGGAAATAGTGGTAATAACAACGGAGATAATGACTGGCCTGTATGGACACCCATGTATTGGATGGAAGAAATGTCAGATAGCTTTGGTAATAATAATAACAACAGGAACTCTGGTTATTATGGCAATGCTTACCCTAATGCAAGCGCTTATCAACCTTCACCTTACGGGGCTAGTCCGTACGCGATGACCAGTCCCTATGCAACACCCTATGCAGGTAGACAACAACAAGCCTATGTATATAGGCCTGCTCCTACCGTAAGAGGAGGCTATGGACATTATCCACAAAATAACTTTAGTCGCTCAGGTTTTTCTCCCTTTGGTGGTCAAGGTATGAGCAATGGTTTTCCTAGTTTTGGTGGTGGTAATAGTTTTAGTAACCCTTTTTCATCCTTCGGAGGTTCTAGTTCACCTTTCTCATCTTTCGGAGGTGGCTCACCGTTTAGTAGTTTTGGTTCACCTATGGGTGGGATGATGTCTCCAATGGGAGGTATGTCCCCGATGGGAATGGGTGGGTTTGGCTCGCCAATGTCTCCCATGTCAATGGGCGCAATGGGAATGCCTGGAATGAACCCTATGACAAGTATGAACCCTATGACAAGTATGAATCCAATGAGTAGTTTTGGAGGGTCTTCTTCTTCTTCTTTTATGCCATTTAGATAAGAAGCCTTTGCAATATAAAAAGTACAATAACTTAAGAGTTATTGTACTTCTTCTGGCGGTATTAACCTTAGAATAGCTAATATCCTAAGGTTCAACTACCTCAGTTTTGTCAGAAGCTACGCCTAGTTAATATTAAGCTGTCCTTTAATGTTAATCCCTATTTTAGAGATGTCTGTAGCTTGTCTACTGATTTTTTAATGCGGATTGTACTGGGGTTTAGATAGTGAGTAATTAATTAACACACTATACTTTTTAGCGGCTAGGAATCTTCCTTACTATCAAGCATCATACCTACGGTATTAAAGCCACCATCCACATACATGATTTCAGCGGTAATACCTGTTGCTAAGTCAGACGATAAAAACGCTGCAGCATTACCTACTTCATCAATAGTGACATTGCGCCTGAGTGGTGCAGTACCTGCAAACACATCTAGCATACCGCGAAAACCTTTAATACCCATTGCTGCAAGCGTACGAATGGGGCCGGCTGAAATACAATTAACACGAATACCTTCAGGCCCTAGATCAGCCGCCATAAAACGCACGCCTGCTTCTAAGCTAGCCTTTGCCATACCCATAACATTGTAATTAGGAATAGAGGCGACAGCACCAAGGTAACTTAGCGTTAGCATTGAAGGGTTATCACGTCCTTTCATGAGTGGCTTAGCAGCTTTTGCCATAGCTAGAAAGCTATAAGTACTAATATCGTGGGCAACGCCTGAGCCTTTACGTGTTGTATTCTCAACAATACTGCCTTCTAACTCTTCCTTAGGAGCAAAGCCGATTGAGTGAACCATGACATCAAACCCATCCCATTGTTTACCCAGATCAGAAAAACAATTATTAATAGATTCGTCACTACCTGCATCAAGCTCTAAAACAATATTACTACCAAGCTCTGTTGCAACCTTTTCTACACGACTTTTCATACGTTCATTAGGATAACTAAAGGCTAACTCAGCACCTTCACGGTGCATAGCTTTAGCAATACCATAAGCGATTGAACGGTTGCTGGCGATGCCTGCAATAAAAACACGTTTGCCTGTCATAAAACCCATATGAGATCCCTTTAGTCTTGAGTAGTTAGTGTTATAGATGATACGGTGGAAGCTGTTTTCAGTCTATGAAAAACACAAAAGGCATGGAAAAAAACATCCATGTCTTTTGTAGAATTGATGTGATAAAACTGAGCCGACTAGTCGATTCAGTTTTTATTTACTCACTCTAAAATAAATGTGATTTTTAAACGAACATTGTAATCCGATACTTTTCCATTAGTTACACTAACGCTTTGGTCAGCAACCCATGCGCTAGTTACATTTTTAAGGGTTTTGTTAGCACGCTCTACGCCGTTTTCAACAGCATCTTCAAAACTCTTTTTAGAACTAGAGGTTATTTCAGTTATTTTTGCTACAGTCATGATTGACTCCTTTTTGTGATTAATTAAAGATTGTTTGGATTAAGTTTAGCAGTGTTTGGATAAACTACAATAAAATAACTGTTACCAGTTCATTCCTACGGTTATACCAAAAGTTTCGCTACTTAGAGAAGGGTTTATCGTTATGCTTTTATACTTCGTAGTAAAATAATAACTGCTTAGCCCACCTACAAGCGCACCTGCTAACACATCACTGGTATCATGGTTATTAGATTCAACGCGAGAATAGGCGACGTAGCTTGCTCCTAAATAATGCGGAATAGCTAACTTAAATCCATAGCGCTTGTGCAGAAATACAGCGCTTTGAAAGCTAGTAGAAGTGTGACCCGAGGGGAATGCTTTATTATCTTCACCATTGGGGCGTTCTTTTTTCACAGTATTTTTTAAGCCTAAGGTAATAACTGAATTTGTAAAAACTGATTTGTAAAACTGAGTGCGACCTTTTGTATCGTCAAAATAAAAGGTACCTGCATAAGCAGTTACTGGGAGCAGAATATATAAGGCGTCACCTACTATTTCCTTATTGCTATCATTACTCTTAAAAGTGTCTGAAGCAGAGGTATTTGTGGTGATAGCAAAGGACAGGGTGATGAAAAAAAACACCTGTTTAAGTGTGTTAAGCATAGTGCTTCCCGTTTATTATAAAATGGTTAAGCCATCATCTTCATCAAGATAAACCTTAGTCACTTTATACCCCATAATTTCTACAAAGCCTTTTG
>JAZGFW010000175.1:0-4639 GCA_036479895.1 Cocleimonas sp.
TTCCATGTGGCAGAAATATTCACAGGCGCGCCAGGTAAATATGTATCACTTAGCGATACTCTGGCTGGCTTTAAAGGAATTCTTGCAGGTGAGTATGATCATTTGCCTGAGCAAGCATTCTATATGGTTGGTGGAATTGAAGAAGCTATAGAAAAGGGAAGTAAAGAGGCGTAAGCACTCGATACTTTCCTTGTTCTAAATAGATAAGAGGATTACACATGGCTACGACAATGCATTTAGATGTAGTAAGCGCAGAAGAGTCATTATTTTCTGGTGCGGTGCAAGAGTTAGTTGCACCAGGCTCGATGGGTGACTTAGGTATTATGCCTCGTCACTCTCAGCTCATCACCACTTTAAGATCAGGTGAGCTTCGTTATAAAACAGATGAGGGTGAAGATGCTTCACTCTTTATAGCGGGTGGTATTTTAGAGGTTCAGCCATCGGTAGTTACAGTATTGGCTGATACAGCAATCCGTGCCGAAGACTTAGATGTAGGCTTGGCTGAAGAAGCTAAAAAGCGTGCAGAGGCTGCTTTAGAAGGGAAGGATCCAGAAGATATGGATTATGAAGCTGTTAAAGCAGAGCTTGATGCGGCAAAAGCGCAAATTGAAATGATTCATCGAATTGGTAAAACACTTCGATAGTTATATTCTTTGATACCATTTATAATGGAATAATAGATAAAATTTATTTTTTTTGTTATTATTGCAGTTGTTTCATTTGTAATGAGTTTGCATAAGTCAGTCATTTTTGACGTTAATTTGGGAAAAAACAACAAAATTACTAAAAATGTTGTTTTTTTACCATTTTTATTTTGAATCTGTTGAAATTTAAGACTATACTGCGAGGGCGGATAAACAAGTATCGTGGTTTCTTGTTGTGCAAGTAAGTAGTTTACACAATTAAGTAATCATTTGAATTTTATAATTAATTAATAACGTAGTTAAAGGATGTACAATATGAAGATTAAACATCAACTCTCTATTGCGACACTAGTAATGGCTGGTGTATTTGCAACAGGTTGTTCACAACAGTCTGCTGGTGGTTCTCAAGTTTCTGGCGGTTCTCAACAGCAAGTAGAAGGCGGCTCTCAGGTTTCTGGTGATAGTGGTGCTGCTGCAGGTGGTTCACAACAGTCAGCAGGTGGTTCTCAAGTTGCTTCTGATGGTGGTACACAGTCAGGTTCACAACAGCAAGTTGAAGAAGCTCCAGTAGTTGCTCCAGTTGCTAAAGCTGCTCCTCGTCGTGTAGTTAGACCAGCACCACGTAAAGTTGCTCCACGTCCAGCTGGAAATTGTCATGGACACGCTGCTAATGCACGTACTAAGTCAATGAGACACTGTCATCCAAATCCAACAGCATCTCACCGTTATGGTGGAGCAAAACGTGCTGTTAATAGAGGCGGAAACCGTTGGGGTCACACTCATCCAGCAGTTCCACGTTGTACTAAGTCAATTCGTCACACACATAAGTACCAGAATGCTCGTCATTCGCACAAGTACTCATGTCAGGGTATGCGCCCAGCTCCACGTCGTGCAGCTGCTGCGAAGCAACCAGTTGACGTATATGCTCTACAGCGTAAGCTAAAAGCTAAAGGTTACTACAAAGGTCCTATCGACGGAATCGTTGGTTCAGGAACACGTAGCGCACTTAAGCGTTTCATGAATCGTTAATCAATTCGATTTAATGGTTTTCTCTAAGGTTTCTTAGAGAACGAATGGGACTGAGGTTACAACCTTAGTCCCATTTTTTTTGAGTTTAATATTAGTTCTCCTATTAGCTTTAGGAACTTTATGGTGTGTTTGAATCTCTTAGTAAAAGATTTAACTGTGATTAAATATAAAAATTATTTAAGTAAAAGATAATTTCAATATTTTATTACCGATGTTTTAAAATAAATTATTAAAATAACAAAGGGGATGTATAAAGGGATGACTTTATTAAAAGATTATTTACAGTTGATTGTAAAAGCCACTAGCATATTTTTATTGCTAAGTGTTTTTTCAACAAGTTATGCAGCAGTTTGGAAAGCTGAAAATAAATGGGATGATGTGTGGGAGAAACGTTACCAACATTGGGTGAAAAATAATTGGACTGAAGAGTTCTTTATGGACGAAAAAAAGCCTATGTACTATAAGTACTCTCATGATTGTGCCGATGCGGTTTATGCCATGCGTATTATATTCGCTTATGAGTATAAATTACCCTTTGTTATTCATAACCCTAGCAGACCCAAAAAGTTAATTAGTAACCGCAAAAGAAGCTGGGATAAATACTCTGAAAAAAAACGTGTTAGAAAGTTTTTGGATTATGTCGCAGATATGACGAGTACTAAGTCATTACGACAAGATACCTTTCCTATTGCACTTGATGATATAAAGCCTGGAGATGTTTATGTAGCACCCGGTGTACATTCTTATCAAATTGTAAATATTACAGATACGGGTGTTGCTGAGGTTATGTCTTCAACGACACCTAAAGCGCCTCGTTTTTTAGATAGAATTCCATCGTTTCCATTTTATGTCCCTGAAGATATTAAACGTAAGGGGGATGGCTATCGTCGTTTCGTGCAACCTAAAAATATTATGAAATCTATAAAAAAGAATCCTGGCTATAGTGAAGAGCAATTCGAGATAGCAAAAGGTGTAAAGTATGACTATGTCCGTTTTACCGATATTATTGCTAGTGCTCTCGGTAAGAGAAAAGAAAAAGCAGATGAGAAAACGCTTCGGCTAATGATAGCCATGTGCATGTACGCGAATGACCGTGCTGTGTATGTCTATGATGCTTTATGGCATTTACAAGAAATGCGGAAAAAAGGGCGAAAATGCATGACACGTCGTGAGTATGATAATTATTCAACTCCTTCACGTGATAGACGTTTAAAAGCGTTCTTTACTGCCGTAAAAAACCATTATGACAAGAACGCTAAAGTTAAAGCCTGGACTCAGCCACAACGTTGGGCAAAGACTTTATTTTCGGTGACGCCACCAAGACCAGCAGATGTTAAAGAATTAAATCAATTCTGTATGGTGCAAATGAGCTTGGGTGAAGAATACTATATTCCTCTTCGAGAATTACGACAAAACATGGCCGCCGGAAAAGTTGTATCAGATCCTCATGCACCACTAGAATACCGCTGGGGGGCTCAAACTAAACCCTATAAACCAAGTTGTAAAACATATTAAAATGAATCATAAGCATAAGCATAAGTAAGAGTTTTCATGTAATAAGCTGTGTCAACAAGACAATACTCCTCTAGCTTTTATTGTTTTCTGTACTGAATACCTGGATACGACATTGCTTAATTGTTAAGCAATGTCGTATTTTTAAACTAACGTTTATCGGCTTTAACTATTGAATTAAGCTTAAATTGCTTATAATAACTACTTTAATTTATTGATTTTTTCTTACTTATGAAGCTCATACCTATTATTCTTGCCGCTGGTAAAGGCACACGCATGAATTCATCTTTACCAAAGGTGTTACACACTGTTGGTGGTAAGCCTATGTTGCAACATGTGATAGAGTCTTGTCGTTCGCTAGGTGCTGATAGAATTTCTATCGTTTACGGGCATGGGGCTGAATTGGTTCAGGATACAATAGGTTCGGCTGATGATTTAAGTTGGGCTTTACAAGAAGAGCAATTAGGTACTGGTCATGCTGTTTTACAAGCAAAAGAATTTATTGATGACGATGCCATTGTTATTATTGCTTATGGTGATGTGCCACTTGTAAAAGCAGAAACACTACGCCTCTTAGAAAAAGATATAAATGCGGGCTCTGATTTAAGTATTTTGACGACTAAGCTCGCTGATCCAAAAGGGTATGGACGTATTATCCGTGATGACTCAGGAAGAATGACCCGCATTGTTGAAGAAAAAGATGCTACAGATGAGCAACGTTTGATTGATGAAGGAAATACAGGTTTTCTTGCTGCAAAAGGTAAAGACCTTTTAGGTTGGTTAGATCAAATCAAATCAGACAATGCCCAAGGCGAGTATTACCTAACCGACTGTATTGCCTTCGCATCAAACGAGGGTGCAAATGTAACCACGGTACTGTGTGAACATGAGCTGGAAGTGTTGGGCGTTAATGATCGCATTCAACAATCTACATTAGAACGAGAATACCAAAGACTACAAACAGAAAAGCTAATGCAATCTGGCGTTACCTTAACTGATCCTGCACGATGTGATATTCGTGGCGTGTTAACAGCAGGTAAAGATGTTGTGATAGATGTAAACAATATATTTATTGGCAATGTAACCTTGGGCGATAATGTAGTGGTCGAACCAAATTGTGTCATTCAAGATTGCCAGATTGCCGACAATGTTACCGTTAAAGCAAGCTCAGTTTTAGAGTCTGCAATTATTGGTAGCAACTGTGATATAGGGCCATTTGCACGGATAAGACCAGAAACAGTCTTAAAAGACAATGCAAAAGTAGGCAACTTCGTAGAAATTAAAAAAACGCTCGTTGGTGAAGGTAGTAAAATTAGTCACCTAAGCTATATTGGTGATACAACCATGGGTAAAGACGTCAACATTGGTGCGGGCACAATCACTTGCAATTATGACGGTGCTAATAAGTTTCAAACGATCATTGGCAACAATGTGTTTGTTGGCTCGGATACACA
>JAZGFW010000176.1:0-6337 GCA_036479895.1 Cocleimonas sp.
TTGCTTACTAAGATTAGGTACGCAAGCTGAATTATGTGCATCAACAAAGCTGTGATAGACTTATTGTCGGCTAATTAATTAAAACAATATTTATGGGGATAAATATATCTATGTTAAAAATCAATCAAATTATAGTGCTTTCTTTTTTAGGGTTTGGTCTTACTGCTTGTGGCGGTGGAGGCGGAAGCAAAGCTAAATCCTTTGGCGGCTCATTTAAAGAAAAAGTACAAGGTATGTCATATTCTTCTGGTGGACAAAAAGGCACCACAGGAAAAAATGGTGAGTTTAGGTTTGAAGAAAATAAAAATGTTTCTTTTTCAGTAGGCGGCATTCAACTTGGCTCTGGTAAAGGCAAAACTATTATGACACCTGTTGATCTCGTGAACGGCGGTAGCCTTGAAAAGCTTGAAGTTATTAATCGTGTTCGTTTATTAATGATGTTAGATAAAAATAATGACAGATATGACGGGATTGAAATAAGTGACAAAGTTTCTAAGTCCATTGAACAGTTAAAGTCAGGCGATAAAAAAATAAACTTCACTTTAACAGAAAGTGCTTTTTCAACAGATGGAAATGTTTCTCGCTTACATCGCTTAGTTACTCAAATAGAGCCGTTAGGCACATCAGGTACGTTTGTTGATCGCCCTTTTCCTACAAGTAAAAATGCAAAAAAATACTTGAGCGACACATTGGAGAGAATCAAGAAGAACCAACGTTGTGTTGATGCTGGTGGCTTTGTCGGTACTTACTCTGGTAAAGAAAGCGGAAAAGTAGCCTTCTTACTTGATCCAGCAACAGGTGCCGTTAAAGGCGCAATCTTTAACAAAGAAATTGGTTCTGCTATAGAGGTAACAACAAAAACTGTTATGAATCATTCTTCAAAGAAATTTGTGAGTGAAAGTTCAATGAACATGATCTTTCAAGGATCTCTTAAATCAGGAAATATCTTAGAAGGAACTTGGGCTGATAGTACTGATACTAAAAAGACAGGTACTTTTAAAGCGCAGAGAATTGCAGGGAAAAGCGGTGCTAATTACCGTTACACTGCAACGTATGATAATTTAAACCGTGGACTACTAGCTATTGATTTGGATAAGTCTAGCAAGGTAACAGGTACGTTTTATGATGTTGTTAATGATAAAACCTTAACGATTGCAGGTAGTAGTAAAGACGGTGACTTTGTTAAAACAACCTTATCTGATGGTGGGAAAATCACTGGCTTTATAGGCAACGGGTCAGTGAGTGGTCAATTAAAAGAAAAAGGCACAACAACTTCACACGCCTTTTCAGGAAATGGTTGTAAGCTTAACTAAGTTTAACTTCAATATATCCATAAAAAAGCCTTGGTTACAACCAAGGCTTTTTTATGCTCGAACGATTTAGATAAGGAACCCAAGCTCCTTCGCATCAAAATTCTTCAAATTAGGAAATATCTCATCAACATCCCCCGCCGACATGCCCATCCATTGCGCTAAAGTCGCGCCGTATTGATCCACCCCGTATTTGGGTATAAATCGTCCAGTATCCTCGGCATCATCTTTTCCATTTAGTTCAAAGTCGGGCAAGTCGCCGTAAATTTCACCGCCCTTAACTGCGCCGCCCATAACCAGATTATGTCCAGCCCAACCATGGTCTGTACCATCACCATTGGTGCTGTAGCTTCGTCCAAACTCACTGGCGGTAAACGTTGTTACGCTATCTGCCACACCTAATTCTTCGGTGGTTTTATAAAAGCTGACTAATGCATCATTGAGCTTTTTTAGTTGTACGCTATGGTCGTTAAGTTGATTTCCGTGCGAGTCCCAACCACCCATGGTCAAAAAGAATATTTGGCGTTTCATGCCTAGTTTTTCTCGGATCGAAATCATTTTAGAAACAATTTTTAAACCATCAGCGAGATTATTCTCTTTCGGATAAACCGTCGTTATCTCTTGGGCTTGTGCCAATTTTTCAACGAGTACGCCAATTCGTTCATCCGCATTGACATAAGCTTTTGCCATCTCTTGATTGAGTAATGAAGGGTGGCTGGTTTTGATTATTTTCTGCCATGCATCAATCCGACTATTCTGCCAACGTGGCCAATCATCGCTTTTGAAGGCATGAATTTCATCCACACCACTGTATTGGTTCAAAACAAAATCGAGTGGCTTTAATCCGTGCGACCAAACGCTATTATTTGCCAAACTAAATAAGGATGGGTTATTCGGATGAGTATTTGCCGCTGACAACATATCCATCATGCGACCACCCCAACCGGGTGGATGCACACTCGACTTTGCCGTTGTGCCAGTTTGCCAAAACTCTTGCTGATGGCTGTGTGAAAATAAATCTGCAGGCAAATGGGCTGTCTCATTTTGATAAGCCGTGCGTGTGGTTGGTTTAATGAGTGCGCCGACGTTGGCAACAACGCCTAGTTTTTTTGTATTGTACAAAGATTGCAGATCAGGCATTGAGGCGTGAAATGCTTGATTGTTGCCAGACAAAGGCAATAAGCTTTCCCGAGATAATGCCATTTTGGAGCGTGATTTCTTATATGCGTTGTAGGCATTCTCTTCATACGGTACGAACATATTAAAGGCATCATTGCCGCCATTTAAAAACACACAAACCAGTGATTTATGATCGTTTAAACCCGTGTAACTACTGCTTTGCGCTACAGCTGACTGTATCAGTTGTAGCTTGCTTTGAGTGGCTAATACAGTTGATGCACCGACACCTAGGCTCAAATTTTTAAGAAAGTTTCTGCGTGACTCTTTGCGTCCATATTTATTAGGCTGATTCATCGCTTTCTCCTATCGTTGAATGAGGTATTCAGGTGAACTGGTGATTAATAAAATGGCTTCGCGCGCTTTTTCGAGCTGTCCTCGCTCACCATCATGAAAGTTTTTATCTTTATTTAAATGCTCTGTAAGAATTGTTTTTAAGGGATCAGACATTTCATCATTCAACAAAACCAAATCTAAGTGTTTAAGTAACTTTTCAGTATTTTTTGCCAGTACTGTTTCAATCGCAAGGTTAAGCTGTGACTTTTGTTCTTTACCTTTAGCATCGGTCAGCGCAGGCACTAGGGGCTTGCTATCACTAAAACGCGTAATCATGGTGTGTAATAAATTACTGCTACCAACGATAGTACTTTCATTTACAATTTGGAATTCTGGTGCACTCAAGCCTTTATCATTAAGTGTGCCGTTGGGTGAATAGTCAGGGCGGAAGAAATTAAATACTGATTTTGCTTGCAAGGGACCTTGCCCTGTTTTGCAGCTTATACATGTTAAGTCTGTCCAGAAATTAAAATAATAATAATTACCATAGCCACAGGTTTTTTCAGATTCCCAGCGGTGCCCTACTCTTAATGCAGGCTGCATTTTAAAAGCTCGCCACAAATGACTTAGGCGCAATACTGGCTCTCTCAATTTGCCAAAGTTTTCTGTTTGTTTTGCCGTTGATAACGCTTCTTCATCTAATAGAATTGCGTTTACTACAGCTTTTAAATCACCCTTAATACCATCCCCGTTATTATTAAAAACCTGTGCAACACGTCTGACATAATCGGGGCTTGGATTGCTAGTGACTAACCTTTGAATCAATTGTTTACTAATAAAAGGTGCAACATTTGAATGTTTGAAAATAATATCTAAGGCCAAGCCTAAATCTTCTTTGGCGGTACGTTTAGTGGGCGTTTTCTCACCTTTCAATAAAGTTTTTTGTGAGATGTCATGATATTTTTCTACCGCCACTAAAGGACTAATATGATCAGCATTACCTTTATAGCTATTCCATTTTGCTCCTGCGTAGTTCCACCCTGTAAAGACTTTAGCAAACTCTTCGATGGTCTTCTGGTTATACGTGGGGATGGGTTTACCCTTGCTATCAAGTTTTTCCGTACCATCTAAATTTAGCTCATGTACTCCAATGGTAAATAACTGTAAAACCTCTCTTGCGTAGTTTTCATCAGGGCGAATTCCTTCAGCTTTATTTTCTTTTTGATTGCGTGACATACTTAAAAAGTCAGCCATGGCAGGATGAAGTGTGACCTCTTCAAGTAGTTCACGATAATTTCCAAAGCTATGTTTAACCAGCACATCATAGTAGCTAGTAATCGAAGATTGTAAGTCTGATAAGCCCAAACCATCAGATTCTGAAATCACCAGAATCTGACTTAAAGCAAAAGCCAACCGTTGACGAAGTTGGTCCTTGCTATTCATAACCGTTTCCCACCAAACTTGATGGCGCGGATAGATTATTTCCCATGAGTCTTTTAATTTTGTACCATCATCATCTATGTTTGCACACATTTTATCCGCCAGTTTTTCTACACGAGGAGAGTGCAAACTAGCGGGAATATTTAATTGTTCGTTTAACCAGTTTTCATAAGTTTGATAATCTACCAACCTTTTAATTTCATCAGTAGTTGGACCAAAAGTCGCTCGATTAAGAAACTTAGCAGCATCACCTTGGTTTAAAACTTTGTGTGATTGCTTCGTAATGGGTAGTCGATATTGGTTAGAATCATCTTTGGCACTCGATCCACAGGCGCTAAGAACTAGGGGTACAAATAGCCATAAAGCTATTTTGCTCTTCATAGACATGATAATATCTCGCAATGTATTGCTTTAAATGAAACCTTTGCACGAGTTACCACTAACCCGCACAAAGATGTCTTAAAGCTTATTTTTATGATGTACTTGAATGCTTTTAACCGCTAAATTATTGCTTCAAGTTGCTTAATGCACACTTAACTTCATGGTAAATCAGATAAGCGATACGTTTATGACCACACTCCTGAAAAAAGTTTCAATAAAGTTACAAGATAATAATTTATCTTTGGCATCAGCCGAATCCTGCACAGGCGGTTGGCTTGCCAAACAAGTTACAGACTTAGCGGGTAGCTCTTCAGTTTTCGACCGTGGATTTGTCACCTATAGCAACCAAGCTAAACAAGATATGTTAGGCGTTAAACTAGCGACCCTAAAAGCCCATGGAGCTGTTAGCGAAGCCGTTGCAAAGGAAATGGCAGAAGGTGCATTAAAGTACTCACAAGCCGATATTACTGTATCAATTACTGGAGTTGCAGGGCCAGGCGGAGGCACAAAAGATAAGCCCGTTGGTATGGTTTGTTTTGGCTGGATAAAATCAGGGGGAGAAACCATTGTTAAAACAGTTTTATTTTCTGGTGATAGAGATTCTGTGCGAGAACAAGCCGTTAATTTTGCCTTAAACGGTATATACGACCTGATATAATGTTTGCTTTTTGTTTCCTTTAAGGGTTATAGTAGAACAAAGAGCAGATGATTAGAAATAAAAATAGTAGTACGGTGCTGAAAAACCTTTTTTAAAGTTTTTATTTCACTCCCTCACGAATTGAGGGACTAAGGCGATTATCATACTCACATCATAAATAAAGAATAAGGAACAAAGCAATGGATGAGCAAAGAAAACAAGCATTAGCAGCGGCGTTGGGGCAAATTGAAAGACAGTTCGGTAAAGGTACTGTCATGCGTATGGGCGACTCTGCCGCTTCACGCAATATTGATACTATTTCAACTGGTTCTCTGACCTTAGACCTTGCACTTGGCATAGGTGGCTTACCTAAAGGGCGAGTCATAGAAATCTATGGCCCAGAATCATCAGGTAAAACAACCATGACATTACATGCCATTGCAGAATGTCAAAAAGCAGGTGGAACCGCCGCCTTTATCGATGCAGAGCATGCACTTGACCCTAGCTACGCCAAAAAGCTAGGCGTAAACATTGACGAGCTTTTAATCTCCCAACCCGATACAGGTGAGCAAGCTTTAGAGGTTACCGACATGCTGGTTCGTTCAAGCGCAGTTGATATGATTGTTATTGACTCCGTTGCAGCACTGACACCCAAAGCAGAAATCGAAGGTGATATGGGTGACTCACACATGGGTTTACAAGCACGACTCATGTCACAAGCTTTACGTAAACTAACGGCAAATATCAAACGTTCAAATACTATGGTCGTCTTTATCAATCAAATCCGTATGAAAATAGGCGTTATGTTTGGTAGCCCAGAAACAACAACAGGCGGTAATGCACTTAAGTTTTACTCTTCAGTTCGTTTAGATATCCGTCGTATCGGTGCTATCAAAAAAGGCGATGAAATCGTTGGTAATGCTACTCGTGTAAAGGTTGTTAAAAATAAAATGGCGCCTCCTTTCAAGCAGGCTGAATTCGAAATTAGATATGGCGAAGGTGTGTCACATGTTGGTGAGTTATTAGACCTTGGCGTAGAAGAAGGCTTAGTTAACAAAGCAGGTTCTTGGTACAGCTACAAAGGTGAAAAAATCGGTCAGGGTAAAGATAACTCAGG
>JAZGFW010000177.1:0-2498 GCA_036479895.1 Cocleimonas sp.
TCCTCCTCTAAGGCTTTAATGTGCGCACTAACAGCGGGCTGGCTGGTGAATAAGCGTTCAGAGGCTTGGGTTAAGTTGCCTGTGTCGGCAACCGTTACAAATGTTCTTAATTGATAGAGTTCCATAAGGCTTGATGCTCTGGCTATTCAGTTGTTAATTATTATTCAAAAAGGGGGTTAAAAAAGCTACGCTCATAACTCACAATACAGCGAGTATCTTCTGCATATTTAAAGGCTTTTAAGCATTCAGCGTCGTTTAGCGATTTTGTTCGATAGACTTCATAGTCGGCAAGACTAGGAAAAGTAAAGAGAGCTAAAGCCACATTGTTTGAACCTTCAGAAGGTAGAAAATAACCGTTGTATTTTCCACCAAATTTATCAACCAGTGGAATCCATAGTTTTGCATAATGCTCAAACTCATCTAATTTGTAAGGGTCAATAATATATTTTAAAAAGCAAGTAACCACTTGTTGCTCCTAGTAGTTTTAGTATGAACTCATCATGTCATTATTTATGATAATGAACAATCGGGATTCCTGATAGCCCCCTTCTGTTTAAACGATTGGATCATTTTTTAGATAGGGCGTTAAATACACTCATGGAATATCTCATTGGAATTCCTAAATTACCTGTAGGGGGTAATTTTTATTCAGGAGGTTCTATTAAGTAGAGCCTCCTAACTTAAAAACAACAGGAGGCATGTTATGTCAGCAGTATTCAAAAACAATGTACCATTTAATTTACCACAGCAATTAACAATTAATGACTTGTCTGTAAAAGGTTACAACTTAGACGGCACTAAAGGTTTTAAGAGCTTGGCTGAGAGAGTGAAGTATTGGAGAGCCGTTTCAAAGCAAAGAAAGCATCTTGCACGATTAGATGCGCGTTTATTAAATGATATTGGTTTGACAGAAGAGCAGGTGAAGCTAGAAGTGGCTAAGCCATTTTGGAAGTAACAAGTTAATCAGATACTCCATTAATCAAACTACTTACACCTTAAATGAAGAGCAGGCAATCGCTTTGTTCTTCATTTTTATGACAAAAATGGCCTATCCTTTAGTCATTAGTGAGAATTCACTTGCAAATTAATCAATAAACACGTCAAATAGCGTCTAATAATACAAGGAGATGTGTTTATGAAGTTTTTACTCGGTTTTTTTAGTTTTGGATGGTTAAGAGGTTTGGATTTTCTTCCACCTTTGCTACTTCGTTTGTTTTTAGCGCCACTTTTGTGGGTGTCTGGACAACAAAAATTAGGTTTGTTTACGGGTAGCGATGCTGTCTGGTATAACCCAATGACGTGGGTTAATGGGGCAACGTATCAAGCTGCTGCCGAAAAAATGAGTGGCTTACCATTAATCGGAGGCCTTTCAGATATGTTACCTGCATTAGTAGGTGGTTTAGAAATTGTTGGCGCATTTTTGTTGCTGATTGGTTTTGCCGTTCGTTGGATCTCATTACCCTTACTGCTATTAGTTGGTTTAACAGCTTTTGTTGCATTAAATGGTCAAGACATTGTAACAGCGCTTAAAGAGTTATTAATGACACATGGCTACTCTGATATGAGTAGCTCTGCATTTAGTAAAGCACTTATGTACTTCTTAATGTTACTCACTTTATTCTTTATGGGTGCAGGTCGCTTCTTTAGTGTTGATTGGTTTTTACACCGCAATCTACATAATAAAATTGAAGCAAAAAATGTAGTAAACGGTAGTATTAATGAGCATAGACATGACCATGTAGATGATCAGTTCGATTTAGATCAAACGACTAATAACTAGCGATAAGCTTAGTTACGAAAAAAGGTGCGATTTTCGCACCTTTTTTTTCGTCCTCATTTTGTTTCAATAGTTGTGTCTTTCAAAGTAGAGACCTTTGCACGAATCAGGTGACGAGTAAAAATGACTAATTTTTTCTTTCGCTAGTGACTCGTGTAAAGGTCTCAAGTAATTGTATTCTTTCAGGGCTGTGTTTTTAATAAAACATAAACAGCTCCAGCTCCACCGTCTCTTGCTTTGGCGGAATGGAAAGCTAGCACGCGTTCATGCTCGGTGAGCCAGTGGTTTACATGGGTTTTAAGTACAGGTTTACTATTGCCCGAACGATGCCCTTTACCATGAATAATACGCACACAACATCCTTCGAATTGAACGGCTTCTTGTAAGTAGTAGACTAAAATTTGTTTGGCTTGTTTGAGTGTACTGCCGTGTAAATCCAACTCATCAGAAATGCGATAGCTACCTGTGCGTAACTTTCTAAAGACTCCTTTTTGTATGCCGCTTTCACAAAAGCTTAAGACTTCTTCATTATCGACGTCTTCAATTTCTAGTTCGTCTGATAAAGTGTCATGAATTAGCATTTCTTCTTCAAAAGTCTCTTTTCTAGGCTTTATTTTGGGCTTTTCAGCTTCATGATATGCTTTGTCGTGCGTGATGGGTGAAACCCCTGACATTGCTTCTCGAAATATGTCTTCTTCACGGGTATTATGCGCCTCTTGAA
>JAZGFW010000178.1:0-3725 GCA_036479895.1 Cocleimonas sp.
CAATGGGGTTGAGGCTTTTCTTTATTGTCAGTTAGAGGGCGCTGTCGGCGATGAGACCGTAACATTGGCGCGTCAACAAAGCACTGACATCTTTTTTTTAGTAAGGTGAACGTTGTTCCGCATAAAACTATGCGAATAATGCTGCAGTGTTCCGTGCCTAGCTTTGTGCAGTAACCAGAGGACATGTATTTCCAACGGACAAGCGGATGGTGAAATGCTAGCTTGTATCCATAAAGCGCGACGCTAATGCCAAACTTTTAAAACTTTTTTGTTGGACGCCTGCCAAACTCAAGCGACATGATGATGACGCTCATGTTTGCAGCGAACAGGACAACTACAGACATTACTAGTACTTCTACGTCACTACAAATTACTACGATGGAGTTTTATAAGCTATCGACGTGTGTCTTTGTTTGCGGGTATCGGTATAAAACATGCGATCATCGATTCGATGTTCGTCGTCATTGATAGTACATCGAAGTGCCCAACTCGTCTACAGGAGCTATGAGTTTGACCTAGATGCATCTAGCGGCTACATTGTTGCCATTGTCTAAACATAGAAATTGAAACATTGTGAAAACGGCATGATTGACAAATAATAATATTATGTTCATGTATGTATACTTTGTTGACGACAAAGTTGGTGATGGTTGTCAATAAAGCTCACATAAAAAGAATGGTAAGAATATTATTGAGGGCATTATTAAATTGTAATTAGTATTACTATTAGGCCCATAATTATTCCTACATTTTTCATGACCATAAAACATAATTCCATTGGCATTGCCGATTTAGGGATCGTTCACAATTGTCAACATTTTCTCAATAGTACAGAAAGTACTAATTATTAGACCCCTCCCCCTACCTAATTTAGTACATTAAAATGTTGAGATTATTTTCTGGGTTGTCCATTTTAGGCGCATGACATGCAGGATACATATAACATGTCCATGTACAGTACAGTACATAATCATGTGTAAACTGTAGTGTTTAATATAATTTAATACATTTTACTAGCATTCATTTTTCTAATATGTTCCACAAATAGATCAACATTTAAAAAATAGTACGCTAGCTCGTCTCAGCCCCCTCCCTCCCCTAAATTAGTACTCTCTGTACTAATAGGTAAATGTTGACAATTGTGAATGACCCCTTAGGTTGTGTCGTGGATGGCATGTCAGATTAATTATGTTTCCTACGTTTACTCGATAGCAAGTGAGAGAAACCTCCATGTGATATTTGTACGACTTTTTGACACATATTAGTAAATTTGGTACAAAATGCAATGACAAGCACATGCCTGTGTTTTTTTTTATTAATATACAGGCACTCGCTATTGGCTTATAAACAATACTTATTCTTTCACACTTTAGATACTATACTAGTTATCGAGTTCAGTCATTCAAAGCCATCACCTACTTTATGCAGTTGATACACACATATGTTTGCTTTGGCTACCCCAAAAATACAAAGGGACCTACTGCATCGATTTCTAGATTATATTTCCATGCTCAATGAAAATACATTTAAAGACCTGATGTAGGTAATGATGTAAATACATGACTATAATACTTAAAAATAATATAATAAAAAGTAAAAGCGACACAATGGTTGTCATTGATTGATAAATAATTAAATACAATTGCAACGTTATTACAAATGTACTGAATATACAAGAGAGAATAACATAAGAGGCTAAGTGGCATCCCAGCTAGATCGGAATTGAATAGATCAATTCCAGAAGGAATTGACCCATCCCTGCTTGCAGACTTGCATAACATGGAAGGTGGTTCGTCCCTGTCAGAATCGGTTGAAAGGAACATCTTGGCATCCTGACAGAGAGACACTGTACGGATGGACTCATCTTCAGCTCCTCTTTTTCAGCTTTAACAGAATAAAATATTGGAAATATATGTTACTGTACACCACTACATTGTCAGACTGCACATGTATAAGTCCAGAACAATACAGACATTATTAAATCAATAAATAATAATAATTAAATACTTATAATAAATTCTCTATAATGTATTGAGTATGTTAGAAGAGTGTAACATGTTGATCATGTAGCAACATCTTAGTGAGAATGTTATCACATTATGACTACAGTACTTGTTTTGTATTTACTAGCCTGGATAATGGTTGGGGGATTCTTAGTGATCATGGGTCAATTTATGAACATAATTGGACATTGTATGAGCCTATAATGGCTGCACCCAGTGTACTGTAATACATTTGTTGATTATAATTACAGAATTGAACCAAGTAATCAATCACCTTCTCTTGAGAGCAATATTAATTGTGACAGTTGCAATAGTCTCTAACAATTTAAGAACAGTAACAATCAATTATTTAGTCTTATCTATAGACACACGTAGATTAAAATTGCAATAGTCACGTTATGTATGCCTCTAACATGCTGTCTAACAAGAACAGTAACAATTGTCGGAAAAGTAGGCCCGATTCGTAAAATTGTCTTTGTTCCGAGAAATACTGAGAGTTTGATTTATTTGTTATGGCATGGGGAAATCGTCATGGCAGGCCCAGGATGTGGCCTAAATACTTAATGAAATTTAAACTGTTGCCCACACAATTGTTATTTCTGTCATGGCAGTAAATCTCATAACTGCTGTAGGCCTACGTTTTAGATCGCTAGTAAAAAAAAGTACAGTGTACAGCAATGCAGATATGCGGCTCGCATACCAGCGTAGCATTAGCACCAGTAGGCGTAGCCTACGGCCGCCGTAGCCGTGGAGCCTAGGCCCTAGGTAGGTTGGTACCTGTCCTGGTAGTACCGGTCCTGTATGCGGGGTTAGGTCCACTTAGGCTTAGGGCCAGGCACAGTAAGTATGTGGAAAATGAACAGTCTAAGACCCCAGTGCCCCACTTATGATTTCCATGCAGGGATAGTCTAGACTAGAGCTAGTGTTATTTACTTACAGTTGCTGCGTAGCCGTGCTAGACAGCAAAGTCGTATCAATTGGGTGGGAAACTGGTCTGGGGCGGTGTGTCCAACCAAGTCCAGGACGCGTCCAGGAACAAGCCTCCAAGGCCAGGGCCAGGCGACCGGTAAACTGAACGTATCAATTTTATGCGTAAAGTTCATCTCAAAAATCCCTTTCAATGAGTTCGCGTTTCTTGACAGATACCACCGACATCTAGCTGGTCAACGTTTACTTGAATACACCAGATCACGGTTCTACCTTATAAGGGCATACGCCATCTTTGACCTAGTTGTGCAAACGAGATTTCGGGTAAACAGAGACTATCTTTACCGTTGTAAAAAAGTAAAACTCCGATGCAAATTAAGTGATACGAAAAAAGTAAGTAGTTATATGATCTCCCATATCGATATACCATTCCCTAAATATACCTCGATTATTCAGAAGTATTGGTACTTTTTCAAAAGTTCGTTTTAAAAGAGAAATCACCAAATTTAGACCGATCGTTTCGGCGATCAGCCGTCTTTCTAGCCGCATTTCGTGCGCTGGCATTGCGCACGGTCGGTCTAAATTGGTGATTACTCTTTTAAAACTAACTTTTGAAAAAGTACCAATACCTCTGACTAATCGACATATATTTATGTAATGGAACATCCATATATGAGATCATATAACTACTTACTTTTTTTCGTAGCACATGATTTGCATCGGAGTCGACGTTTTCCGAGCCATTTTACATGCTTGAGCGATAATATGTTCGGTCTCATCGCCGGGAGCGACATC